>NZ_JBFULL010000009.1:0-126323 GCF_056400345.1 Microbacterium sp. P5_B6
GGTTTAGATCGAGCCGACTTCCGGACTCAGCGGTTTAGATCGAGCCGACTTCCGGACTCAGCGAATCGTGCCGCGCAGCCCGTCGATCGGGTGCTCATCCCAGACTTCAAAGGGATCGTCGCCGACAGCGGCCATGAGAGCGGGGCGTGCGGCCGTCGCTGCTTCCTCCGAGTCCCAAAGCGCAATGCCCACGAGACGGCCGCTGCCGTCGTCCACGACTCCGGTCCAGTTCAACCCCGGCTGCTCTCGAGCGACGYGGCTGTAACGCTGCATTGAGTCCAGCACCGCTCCCCGGTGTTCGGGCTTCGGTGAATGCACCGAGACGACGGCGTAAGTCATGCCACCAAGGCAAGCACGTCTCATCTGGATGCGGAACCCGCCGAGTCGGCGGTCCGATAGCCAATCCTCGTCCGGCAGTCGGGTGTCGCAGTAAAGGACCGGAGCTGAAGCGTCGGGAATCCGCGCTCGCTCTTKCTTCTGTCGCGTTGGGGACCGCTTCCCAGGTGCCGGAGCATCCAACTACTTGAACCACGGGTTCTCGCCGGTCACAAGCCGGGGCAAGAGGTGCTCCAGAGACCATGCCGCCACTGGCTCTAGATCCGACACTTCGGCCTCGGTAGTGGCCCGCATCTGGCCACGCTCATAAAGTTGCGCCCGACCGGTGATTGGATCTCTCACGAGCTGTGGAGGTGGCCACTCGTCCTCAGCGTCTGCACCTGGATCGAGGCCCACTACTGGCAGGTCGTCGGAGCGCAATGTGTCGTTGTATACGCCGACGACGAATTGGCAGTCGCGATCTCCGATCGGAGGTTCACCCGGATTGTCGGTGGTCTGTCGATAGAACGCCACCGCGCCATCGCGCAAGACGCGCCCGTAGGCATACCGGCCATTTGGCAGCGTGACTTGAATGACTGAGCCAAGTTTGGGGCGACGTGCCTTCACTGCGTCCCGCCGAGTTCATCGAGGAATGAATGTAACCACCATCCTAGGATGGCGTTCCGCGGACTGATCCCATCGATCTTGTCCGGGAGTTGCCTTGTGGGGCGATCCTCTGCGGTGAGGTCCTGTCCCGTTGAGGGACCCCTTCTGAGCACCGGTGCCCCGCACCGGCGAGGCGACCACGAGACCGAACTTCTGAGAGTGTCCGCCCTGGCCCCGAGGGGTAGCCTGTTTGCGACTCGATTCGAGGACTCCCGTGTCACCTGACAGCCATATCGCTCGATCGAACCGTGATCCCGACTGGGTGCGTCACTCGATGTGGTGGCACGTCTACCCGCTGGGCTTCGTCGGCGCCACCATACGGCCGACCGCGCCAGAGACGAACGTGCACCATCGGCTCGACCGGGTCGAGGCATGGCTCGAGCACGTCATCGATCTCGGCCTGAACGGGTTGCTGCTCGGACCGGTCTTCCGCTCGGCGACGCACGGCTACGACACGCTCGACCACTACCGGGTCGATCCTCGCCTCGGTGACGATGCGGACCTGCAGCGGCTCATCGATCACGCGAAAGACCTGGGCGTGCGGGTGATCCTGGATGGCGTGTTCAACCACATCGGGCGTGGACATGAGCTCTTCCGTCTCCTTGAACAGCAGGGGCCCGATGCGGCGACGGCGGACATGTTCCTGATCGACTGGGCGGGATGGAAGCCTGGCGACCGCATCCGCGCCGAGGTCTTCGAGGGTCACGATCAGCTCGTGGCGCTCAACCACGACTCGCCGCTGGTCGAGGACTTCGTCGCCGACATCATGGTGCACTGGCTCGATCGCGGGATCGACGGATGGAGATTGGATGCCGCGTACGCCGTCTCGCCACGTTTCTGGTCGATCGTGCTCGAGCGGGTACRTGCCCGGCATCCGCAGGCGTGGTTCACCGCAGAGGTGATCCACGGCGACAAAGCGCAATTCGTGCGTGCGTCCGGCGTCGACTCCGTCACGCAGTACGAACTCTGGCAGGGAATCTGGCACGGCCTCCTCGAGCGCAACCTCTGGGAGCTGGGGCACGCGATCGAGCGCCACACGACGCTCCTCGACACCTTCGTCCCGAGCACCTTCATCGGCAACCACGACGTCACTCGCATCGCCACCGCAATCGGCGACCCGCGGCATCTGCCCCATGCGCTCGCGACCCTGCTCACGATCGGCGGAACACCGAGCATCTACGCCGGCGACGAGTATGCCTTTCACGCGATCAAGGAAGAGCGCTTCGGCGGTGACGACGCGGTGCGACCCGAATTTCCGCGGCATCCGTTCGTCGATTCMCAACTGGACGCCGACTCGCGCGAGGCGATGCGCCTGACCGGCGAGCTGATCTCGCTCAGGCGACGGATGCCGTGGCTGCATGACGCCCCCACCGAGATCCTGCACCGCGCCAACGAGACGCTCGTATTCCGCACGACCGCCGAAGGCGGCGCGATAACCACCGCACTGCACCTGGGCCACGCACCCGTAGCGGTGCCGGCCGGCGGCGCGACATCGGTCCTCGCCGGCGACGCCCGAATCGCAGGCAGTCGCGTGCATCTCTCACCGCACGGCTGGGCGGTGCTCAGCTAGACGCCGCCGCGTTCTCGAGCCCCGGACCATGTCGCCGGGAAGCGCGTCGTACACGTCGACACCATGCGCTCGAAGGCAAGAAGGCCTGAATCGACCCATCTCCGTACGCTGAGGCGGGCCGGTGGCGGAGCTACGTCGCGGCGAGGGCTCGAACCCGGTTGTTACGTGCGTTGTGCTCGAGTTCGACTAATCCCAGCGCTTCCAGGAGAGGGGGAAGGTACATCCCGAAGCGTCCTCGGTAGCCCTTGCGGGTGCCGTACCAACCGCCCACTGGGTTGGACACGGACCGTCCCCACGCTTCGACGGTGCCTTCGGCGGCGGGCTTCTGTTCATCCGCTGCCCCGAGCGCGACCCAGTCTCCCTGTTCGATCAGCCACTTGTGAAGGTCCTCGATCGCACGGGCCGCGTACGTGAGGCGGGTGCTGCCCACTTGGCAGACAAGCTGGTCCCCATCCCGGTACATCGTGTATTCCGAGGTGCCGGGTGCGGTTCGCAGCACCCACGGGTCCGAAACCGTCCCTGTCCCCACGATTCCTCCCTCAGGTAGCTGCCTGACCTCAGTGTGCCGACCTCCCACGGCGACGGCAAGCTGCCCGGATTCGCGATCGATCTCCCGCGCCAAACCATCGGAGTCACTGGGCGGGTCGTATGCGAGACGGTTGTCACCGATCTTGGGAGCGGCCCCCGCTGAGGGATGGTTTCAGGAGCCCGGGGCAAGCAGCCCGCTCTCGTAGGCGAGGATCACGAGCTGTGCTCGGTCGTGTGCGTGCACCTTCGCCATGACCCGATTCACATGGGTCTTGGCGGTGTGCGGTGAGATGTACAGGTCGTCCGCGATCTCCTGGTTCGACCGCCCACGCGCGACCAGCAAGAGCACCTCGCGTTCGCGATCGGTGAGCAACTCGAGATCGGGAGGGATGCCGCGCGCGGCGGCGTGTGCCGGATCGGCCGGAGTGAGGTACCTCGTGATGAGGCTGCGGGTCGCGACCGGAGAGAGCAGGGCCTCGCCCTCGCTCACGGCTTGCACAGCGTGCACGATCTCGTCGGGCTCGGATCCCTTCCCGATGAACCCGCTCGCGCCGGCGCGCAGCGCCGCCACGATGTACTCGTCCTCCTCGAATGTCGTGAGGATCAGCACTCTTGTCGAGGCGAGCTCCGGGTCGGCGCAGATCGCGGCAGTGGCGGCGATGCCGTCGAGGCGCGGCATCCGGATGTCCATCACGACGACATCCGGATGCAGCCGCGTTGCCGCGGCGATCGCTTCGTTGCCGTCGATTGCCTCTCCCACGACGTCGAGACCGTCAGCGTGGGACAGGATGTCGGACACCGCCTGGCGGATGAGGGGCTGGTCGTCGACCACGAGCACCGTGATCATGCCTGGCCTGCTTTCGTGAAGGGCAGGGTCGCTGCCACCCGCCATCCTCCGGGATGGGGGCCGATCTCGACTACTCCGCGCACGGCGGCCACGCGCTCACGGAGACCGAGGATTCCAAGCCCGGAGCCGCCCGAATCTTCGGCAGCGTCGGCCGGCAGCACGACGGGATTCGTGATGACGACGCGAAGCGCGTCGTCGCCGACATGCAACAGCACGTGAGCCCTCGCCTCGGCGCCATGCTTGAGGGCATTCGTCAAGCTCTCCTGAACCACGCGATACGCGATGAGACCCGTCGTCGCGCCCACGCGGGCGAGATCGCCGTCTGTTCGGACGGTCACCGTCAGCCCCGCCTCGGTGAATCGGCCCACCAGCTCGTCGAGCCTCTCAAGCCCGGGCTGCGGAGAGAGGGCGGGATCGTCGTCATCCGTCCTCAGCACGTCGAGCATGGTGCCGATCTCGCGGAGCACGGTGCGGGCCGCCGTGCGGATCGTGCGCACTGCCTCCTGCGCCGCCTCAGGTCGCGACTCGATCGCCGACGACGCGACGCCCGCATTGAGACTGATCACGGCGATCTCGTGCGCCACCGCGTCATGAAGGTCGCGCGCGATGCGCAGGCGCTCCTCAGACACACGCCGCCGCGCTTCCGACTCGCGCGTCTGCTCGGCACGCTCCGCGCGTTCGGTGATGGCGGTGATGTATTCGCGCGCCGAGCGCGCACCGTCTCCCGCGGCCGCCGCGAACGCCACCGTCACCACCACCGCGAAGGCGCGGAGGTCGAGCAGGCTCGACAGCGACGCGAGCACGTTGATCAGCAGAATGACCCCGATCGTGACGAGCGACGTGATGAACGCAGCCCGACGAGGCGACCGGTTCGCGGCACCGAACATCGCGATCGCGATGGCGAGGATGACCCCAGGCCACAGCGACCCGGTGAACGCCGTCAGTCCGTACAGCGCGACGCACGCCGCCAGCACCGCGATGGGCCACCGCCGGCGCAGGGGAAGGACGACCGCCGGGGCCAGCACCAGTGCGAACGTGAACACGTCGCTCGGGCGGAAGTCAACCTGCGGGAAGGGAAGGAAGGCCGATCCGACGACGAACACGGCGGCCATGACGTCACCGACCCACGCGGGCACGTCCGGATGCCACCCGCGCGGGCTGCTCTGCCGGTCGACGTCGCGTGTCATCTGACCAGTGTGACGGGCGAGGCGGGGCACCGGCATCCACCCCGCGCGGCATGCGGAGTACCGCGATCGCAGTAGTCGAAGTGTCCCCCGCGGGGGGATGCCGCGCTCGACGCGAACAGCGACGCTGGAGGTCCACTCGCAACCAGGAGTCTCATGAATACGCCGATCATCTCTGTCAGGGACGTGCACAAGTCCTATGGCCGGGGCCAGAACCGCTTCGATGCGCTGAAGGGAGTGAGCTTCGACATCCGCGAGGGCGAGAGCATCGCGATCGTCGGCAAGAGCGGCTCGGGCAAGTCCACTCTCATGCACGTGCTCGCCCTGCTCGACGCTCCCTCGTCGGGCACGGTCGAGCTCGAGGGCGTCGACACCTCGACCCTCCGCGGTGGCCGGCTCAACAGCACGCGCAACAAGACGTTCGGGTTCGTCTTCCAGCAGTTCTTCCTGACCGGCAACTCCTCGGTGCTCGAGAACGTGATCCTGCCGCTGAAGATCGCCGGGGTCGGCCGCTCCGAGCGTCGCCGGCGCGGGCATGCCGCGCTCGAGCAGCTCGAGCTCGACGACAAGGCCAAGAACAAGGCTGTGAACCTCTCGGGCGGTCAGAAGCAGCGCACCGTCATTGCGCGCGCACTCGTGAACAACCCGCGCATCATCTTCGCCGACGAGCCGACGGGAAACCTGGACACCGTCACCGGCGCGATCGTGGAAGACATCCTGTTTGCGCTCAACCGCGAGAACGGCATCACCCTGATCGTCGTCACGCACGACGAAGATCTCGCGAACCGCTGCGATCGACGGCTCTTCATCCGCGACGGCCTGCTGGTCGAAGACTCCGGGGCGGTGGCGGCATGAGAACCGTCGACCTGATCAGCTCCGCCGTCTCGAACACCTTCCGCTCCAAGACCCGCACGATCCTGACGATCCTCGCGATCTTCGTGGGCGCGTTCACCCTGACCCTCACGAGTGGCCTCGGCACCGGCATCAACGCGTATATCGACGACACCGTGACCTCGATCGGCGCCGCCGACGTCATGACCGTCACGAAGACCCAGGAGAGCGCGACCGGAGTCGCCGCTGACGGGCCGGTGGAATACGATCCGGATGCCGTTGCCAGCGGCCAGCCCGGCCCTCCCGGATCGACCGTCGTGGCGCTCACCCCCGCCGACCTCGACGAGTTGGCGGGCATCGAGGGCGTCACCGACGTCGTGCCGACGCGCTCGATCTCGGCCGACTACATCCAGGCAGGCGATGGCACCAAGTACGTGATCGGCGTCGGGAGCCTGATCGCCGGGCAGACGATCGCGCTGGAATCGGGCACCGAACCCGACGACAGTGCCACCGCGCCGCAGCTCGTACTGCCCGTCTCGTTCGTGGAGCCCATGGGGCTCGGAGACAGCGAAAGCGCCATCGGGCAGAGCGTGACCATCGCGATCACGGACGCCGAGCGCACGCAGCACCTGGTCGAGGCGACCGTCGTCGGCGTCGCCGAAGAGGGCCTGGCGTCACCGACCGGGGCGAGCCTCGTGCCGAACACGGCGCTGAGCGATCAGCTCTTCGACACCCAGAACATCGGAGTGCCGGCCGACGAGGTGCAGCGCTACGCCCAGGCGAGCGTGTTCTTCGACCCGAACACCACCGACGACGAGATCAGCGCCCTCAAGGACAGACTCGCGGATGCGGGATACACCGGGTCGACCGTCGCCGATCAGCTCGGCATGTTCAAGACCGTGATCGACGGCATCGTGCTCGTGCTGAACGCGTTCGCGATCATCGCCCTGCTCGCGGCGAGCTTCGGCATCGTCAACACACTGTTCATGTCGGTCCAGGAGCGCACGCGCGAGATCGGCCTCATGAAAGCCATGGGCATGGGCAACGGACGCGTCTTCAGCCTGTTCAGCCTCGAGGCGGCCTTCATCGGATTCCTCGGGAGTGCCATCGGCGTGCTGATCGCCATGCTCGCGGGCACGGCCCTGAGCTCGGCGCTCTCGACGACGCTGCTCTCGGACCTGCCGGGCTTGAACCTCATCGCCTTCGACCCGATGTCGATCGTCGTGATCATCGTGGTGGTGATGGCGATCGCGTTCCTCGCGGGAACCCTGCCGGCCGCGCGCGCCGCGCGGGCTGATCCGGTCGAGTCGCTCCGCTACGAATAGCAACGGGGTGCGAGCAGCCGGGAGCGAGGTCGCAGCCTCGCTCCCGGACGGCATTGTGGAGAGCGCGCACGGCTCATCGACAGCGATCTGCATCTCGTGCGGCCAGGCGTTTCCAGGGGTGGGCTGGTCTCTGCGCATCTTGGCCCTCCTCGTCATCAGGCGGACCGTCCTGGCTGGTTCCCGCGGGTGGCTCCGAACGGGACTGCGAAACTGGTCGTGTGCGTCCCTCGCAACCGCCCGTCGTGGCCATCTCCGCGTATGACCACTTTGCCTCCGGGCTTGATGAGTGGCCGGGCGGCATCCCTGCCGTGAGGCAGATCCTTGCTGAGGGACTGCGGCTGACCACCGGGATCACGTTCCTCGTGGGAGAGAACGGTTCGGGCAAGTCGACCATCCTGGAGGGCATTGCGCTCGCGTATGGAATGTCCCCGGAGGGAGGCTCGACCTACGCGCGTCACCAAACCCGAGCCACCGAGTCGCCACTGTCAGAGTGGCTGAGGCTGCAGCGGGGCGCCGGTGCCAGCCGATGGGGATTCTTCCTCCGCGCCGAGACGATGCACTCGTTCTACACCTATCTCGAAGCCAATCCGTCGAACGGACCGGAACCGCGCTTTCATGAGATGAGCCATGGCGAGTCATTCCTCGCGATCCTCGACAGCCGCTTCGACTCGCCCGGGTTCTACTGTCTGGACGAGCCGGAAGCGGCACTGTCGTTCACCTCGACACTCACGCTGATCGCAACGCTGCGCCGGATCGCAGACGAGGGCGGACAGATCCTCTGTGCCACCCACTCACCCGTTCTCGCCGCGACACCAGGCGCCGCCATTTTGGAAGTCGGGTCTTGGGGGATCCGCCCGACGAGCTGGGAAGACCTCGAGCTCGTCCGCCATTGGAAGTCCTACCTCGACTCCCCCGAACGATACCTACGTCATCTGCTCGACTGACGAGCGGTCTCCTGAAGATCTTCTGCGAACGGCAGCCGGGTCGGCGAACGGTCCGCTCAGGGGCCGCTATCGGCCTCGTGTGGAGTTTACGAAGGCGTCGTATTCCTCGTAGCTCTTAGCGACCTGAGCGAAGACTTCGCTGTGGGACGCGAACTCGAATACCTGCTTCCGGTAAGACCTGCGCAGCGGAAGCCCCAGTTGTTCTAGATGCGGGAGGTCGAGAATCGGTGTCAGATCCGGGTCGATGATTCGGGTTCCTGGAAGCTCGAGCCGACGGAGCTCGACGAGCGTGCTGACCCATCGGAGGTCGGGAAGGTCGAAGTGACGATCGGAACCCAGGCTGGCGTTTCCGAGGCAGAGATCCCGGAGCCCGACCGCCGCCCTGAGCACGGTGCCATCCGCCCTGTGCGCTTGCGACACGTACAGTCGCGACAGGACCGGCAACGATATCAATGGCTCCAGCGAGTTGACGCCCGTGGCGCCGCCGAGCGCAACATCCTCGAGCTTCTGCAGGGTCGACAACGCGGACACGTCACGATATGGACCCCATTCCACCGCCAGCTTTCGCAGTCCGCGTTGCCCGGATGTCGCGTCGAGCAGCTCCTGCGGAGTCCGCGACGCAAGATTCAGCTCGACGATGTTCGCGTCGACCGACAGGAACTCCACCCACTCGGCGAGAAGTTGGCGACGTCGAGCAGGACTCGGCTCGCGGTTCTYCAGCTGGGTCGCCAGCACGCGAATCCTGGACCGACCGTCGTACTGGTCCACCCGCCACAACGTTGCCACCGCCGGCTCTGGCGCGGCCCTCGCGTCCCCCRTGCGCCGAAACAATCCCACACGCAGAGTGTATGGGCGGCCTGTTCTCCCTCAGCTGCACGGAGCCCGCACGGGGACGCAGAGTCTTGACCAAGCCCTTGACGACGCGGCGACCCACTGAGGGACGCGAAATCGGCCTGAGACACCAGCGACCGCCCGATAGTTGTCGTAACGACGCCATACGGCGCCACTTTGTTCGCGGCGACTCTCTCAGCCCATCGTCGCGTCAGTCGAAGATCCCGACCGACGCCGACAGCCGCGTCACCTCATCGGCGGCGAGTTCCAGGCTCGCGGCTTTCGCCGAGTCGGTGATCGACTCTGCACGCCGCGCACCCGGGATCGGAATCACGTGCGGGCCGAGCGCCAGTTCCCACGCGAGCACGGCCTGCTGAGGACTGACACCGTGCGCATCGCCCACCTCACGGAAAGCAGAGAACCGGTCGCCGACGCTGCTGGCACCTCCACCGGTGCCGCCGAGGGGACTCCACGGCAAGAACGCGATGTTGTGGTCCGCACAAAACCGCAGCTCGTCGATGCTTCCCGGATGCTTCGGCGAGAACTCATTCTGCACGCTGGCGAGGTTTCCTTCGCCGAGCACATCGAGAGCGATCTGGATCTCTTCCACGCTCGCGTTGGAGATGCCGACTGCACGGACGAGGCCGGCATCGTGCAGGGACTTCAGACCGGCGATGATGTCGGCGTAAACCCGGGTGCGGTCGGGACGATGGTATTGGTAGAGGTCGAGCTGGTCGACGCCCAAGATCTCAAGGGACTTCTTCACGGCTGAGCGCAGATACGACTCAGACCCATTGCGTCCCTTGGCGCCGTCTTCCCCGAGCGTGATGCCGCCCTTGGTGGCGACAAAGATGCTCGACGAGTCGCCGTCCCACGTGCGGATCGCCTCGGCAACGATGCGTTCGTTGTGCCCCATCTCCTCACCGTCGGGAGCGTAGATGTCGGCGGTGTCGATGAGGGTGACATCTGCGTCGAGCGCGGCGCGCACCGTGGCGACGGCATCCTCAAAAGACGGGTACCTCTTGTCGTTGTTCATCGACAAGGGCATGGCGCCCAGCCCTATCGCCGAAACCTGTCGTCCCGCCAATCTGCGCTGCTTCATGCCTTATCCCTCTCGCGCCAGGGGAGGTGCAGGTCTTCAGGGTCGACATCCACGTCACCCACGTCATCGGGACCACCGGTGCCTGGCACCGCGCGAACATCTTCCGTTGCGACATCCGCGTCGATGGTTTCCGGCACGGGGTCGGCCTGCTTGCGCTCGGTCTCGGTTTCGCTTGCAGGGCTGTACGCCATGTCTCGTCGAACCTGTTCGCTCTCGGTCATCGGCTCCGAGTGCACGCCCGCGGTGCCGTTGCCGTGCTCATTCTTGTGTCCGCTCATGCTGTTCCTCCGACTCGCAGATCGGCCACGGTAGCCGCTGGACGACCCGAGCCGGGCAGGGTTGACATGCAAAGATCCGTCCGTCGTACCGGCTCGGAATCTTCCGCGACGAGCGGGTGCACCGGCCTTCGCGCTCGCATCACGAGGAGCAGTGGATTGCCAAAAGCGTTCGCTATGAGAATCATGTCCACGAGCCGATGCTCTGGCTGGCCGCCGACCTCGCGGCCCCATTGGCAGCCTCATCGCCGCGCGGTGATCGTCTCAACTTGGTCACGAGCGAACCGAACGCTCAGGAGCCACCTCGTACGCTTGAGCTCGTGCCCTCGGTCCTGAACATCTCCGCCTACCGATTCGCGGCGATCAGCGACCCCGCGACTCTGCGCCCTGTCCTGAAAGATCGCGCCGAAGCTGCGAACCTCAAGGGCACGATTCTTCTCGCTGAGGAGGGCATCAATCTCTTCCTCGCCGGAGACCCGGACGCCGTGCGCGGCTTCGTCAACGCCCTGCGGGAAGACCCGCGCTTCGCCGCGCTGACGACCAAGGAGAGCTGGTCGGCCGAGCAGCCGTTTCGCAGGATGATCGTCAAGGTCAAGCGCGAGATCATCCGCATGGATCACCCCGCCATCAATCCCGGCGTGGATCGCGCACCCGCTGTCGCGCCCGAGACTCTCCGACGCTGGCTCGATCAAGGTCGCGACGACACGGGTCGCGAAGTCGTCCTGCTCGATACGCGCAACGCGTTCGAGGTCGACTACGGCACGTTCACGGGCGCCCTCGACTGGCGCATCCAGCGATTCACCCAATTCCCGGATGCCGCCGCCGCACGCCGCGCGGATCTCCAGGGCAAGACGGTCGTGAGCTTCTGCACGGGCGGCATCCGCTGCGAGAAAGCGGCCATCTACCTTCGGTCGGAAGGCATCGATGCGTTCCAGCTGGATGGCGGAATCCTCGGATACTTCGAGCAGGTCGGCGGCGATCATTTCACCGGTGACTGCTTCGTGTTCGACGAGCGCGAAGCTCTGACCGCCGATCTGTCCGCCTCGCCGTCGGCTTCGACGTGATCGAATCGCACGTGCGCACGACGGCTGGCGAGCGGCCGTAGGCAGCGACCTCTGCGCGAGCACAGGGCCGCACCACCTACAGAGATTCGCGCTCGCAGTCCCTTCTGTTCAACCTGCAGTAGTCCCCCGCTTCGGCCAGCGCGTGGACCGGCAACCACACCCGGGCTGCGAAATTTCACGCATTGACCAAGCCCTGCGGGCCCGGGACGGAACGTCGCCGTCCCGCATGCCAGATCGCTGCTGTCTTTCTGCGCTCGTAGGCATGTGTCAGGCGGCTCGATAGGTTGATAAATCCCAGGATGACGGCGGGTATACACTCCTCCACGGGCCTCTCGATGACCACATTCGACGCCCTGCGCCGCAAGGTGCGCGTACCGCGTGCACCAACTCTCGCCCTCATCGCTGATCAGAAAGAACGCGATTTGAACCTTAAGCACCGCTCGGCGGCCGCCGTCTTCTGGCTCCCGCTGATCACATTCGGCATCTATTCAATCGTCTGGTGCGCGAAGACGCGCGGCGACATGAACCGCAACGGTGCGAAAGCGATGACCACCTGGTGGCTGCTTGTCCCCTTTGCGTTCTTCTGGTACTTCTGGTCGCTCTCCAAGGCGATCGAGAGCGTGACCGGTGCCAGCAAGGGCGCGAACTACGCGCTTCTGCTCCTCCTGGGGTGGATCGGGCAGACGATCGTTCAAGCACGCATCAACAGTCGCTCTGCAGCCTCTATCGTGCCGGCGACAACGACAGCGGCCTAAGCACCGCACCCAGTCGCTGCGGATTAGGCCGCTCCTGCGACAAGAAGGACGCCCCGCTCGGGCGTCCTTCTTGCGTATCGAGCCAGCGATTGACCAGCCGGAAGCCGCAGTCCCACGTGCTGGAATCCGAAGATCTCTCTCGACAAGCCCACGGTGCTCAGGTGGGCCGGCGATCATCGCCTAGGCGAAGCGAATCCTCAGGCCGTGATGAGGGACGAAAGAGTGCGACTGATCATCTGCGCCTTGTCGTGCGAGGTGCGGAACTCAATCGTTGCACCGGACGTGACGACGGTGACGATCGTGTTCACGGGGCCGTCCTTCTTCGTCTGAACTGACGAGATCTTCGACGCCGGGATCGTTTCCGTCTCCTGCACTTTGAATGAAGGTCGAAGCCAAATGAGGCTGATGAATGCCGTACAGAATGCGAGAACGATCGCAGTGATGTTCACTCCGGTGCCGTGCGGCATCTTCGACCACTCGATGCGGTTCGAGTAGATATGCACGTCGGCATTCTTTCCCGCGATTCGGCTCTTCGTATGGAGGATCAGGTCGCTCATGCGTTCAACCATACCGGTGTGGTCTGACCACAACCTGAACGTGGATTCGGGGGTTCTGATGTATGCGTGCGGTTGGGGCTACTCCGCTGCGTACCTACTTCTTCCCCCCGAAGAGCCCGCCCAGCAGTCCGCCGATGTCGATGCCGGCCGGTCCGCCCCCGCCCGATCCACCGCCCCCGAGCAGTCCACCGATGATGTCCCCGACGCCGCCTCCGCCCCTGGCGGCGCCGGATCCGGCCTGGCCTGTCGCGCCGCCCTGCTTCTTTGCGATCAATCCGAGCACGATGGGCGCCAGGATCGGCAGAAGCTTCCCGAAATCAATGCCCGCCGTCTGAGGCTCCGACGTGAGCTTCTGCGCGACGGCGTGCTGTTGGTCGCCGAAGATGTGCCCGAGGATCTTCTGTCCGTCCGCGGTGTCGACGCGGTCCACATCGACTGGTCCGTCAGCTATCGTGTCCGAGTGCTTGTCGAGGGCCTTCAGGATCGCCTGCGAGCCCTCCGGCGTCTGCGCGTTCCGCTGCAGACCGGTCAGGATGGTCGCGCCGCCCTCTTCGATCGCCTGCCGCGCAACGCTCGGGTCCACCCCGAGCTTCGCTGCGATCTCATCCACCGGCAGTGACTTCAGGATTTCATCGGTTCCGGCCATGATCGTCTCCACACCTCGAGGTCGTTCGTCCCCGCTCGTCGGCCAGGCTAGTGGCCGACAGCGAAACCGAGCCAGGGCTTGCGGTACACGGTCGAGGGTGCTCGGACTCCCGTGCCCACGGGAGCTCTCGTGCTGCTGGCGTTTGCCGGCGTGTTGATCGCTGCGGCTGTCGCCGCACAGAAAGTCGGGCGCACAGCGCGGTCGACGTCGKGTGGTTCCGCTCGATGATCGCGTCGAGATCCCGAGCACGGACGCCCGACGACACCACTCAGGCATCAGATCGAGACGTCGTTCTCGATGTCCTCGGCGAGGTCGTCGATCACTTCGGGGCGAAGGTCCACTCCGGCCTCGTGCAGTCGTTCTTCGAGGACGTGGCTGACATCGTCGTCCACTTGACCGTGCCGGATGTCGTCTCTGACCTCTTCGACGACCTGCTCCACCGCCTCGGTGTCGTCGTCGCTCCCACGAGCATCGTTGTGCTCCCTGTTGATTGCCATGACCCGATGCTCCGCCCGGGAAGCCGGCGCACCGACCCCCTTGACGCCGCCGAGATGCAACTCCGACGGGCTCATGTCAAGACCCCTGTCGCGGCATCCGAAGCGGATCTACCGTGCCGCGAGTGACCGGAAAGGCGAGGAGTGCGACATGAGCGATCAGGACCGTCCGGACAAGCAGACTGAGGGAGAGCCGCCGACCGTTTCCGATGCCATCGTGGCCCGGCTCCTCGACTGGGGCGTCGACAGGATCTATGGCTACAGCGGGGATGGCATCAACCCACTGCTGGATGCGCTGCGCCGCTCTCAGCGCGGTCCCGTGTTCGTGCAGGCCCGCCACGAAGAGAACGCGGCCTTCATGGCGGTCGGCGAGGCCAAGTTCAGCGGCGCCGTCGGAGTCGTGCTGTCGACGCAGGGTCCGGGCGCCATCCACCTGCTGAACGGTCTTTACGATGCCAAGCTCGATCATGTCCCGGTGGTCGCACTCATCGGGCAGCAGCACCGCAGCGTCCTGGGCTCCGGCTATATGCAGGAGGTCGATCTGCGCACCCTGTTCGCGGAGGTCGGCACGTACGTAGCCGAAGCCTCCACCGCCGAGCAGATCCCGATGGTCATCGATGAGGCGTTCCGCAACGCCCGAGGCGGCGGAGGGCCGGCCGTCGTCATCCTGCCTCACGACGTCCAGCAGCTACCCGCGCCCGAGCACCCCCAGGAGCACGGTGTCGTGCTCACTGCGGCGACCTTCGTCTGGCCGGACGTGCGCCCTCGAGAGCAGGATCTGAGAGCCGCGGCCGACCTGCTCAACGCGGCGGCGCGTCCCGCCCTGCTCGTCGGGCGGGGGGTGGAAGGGGCGGGGGATGCCGTCATCCAGGTGGCCGAGAAGCTCGGCGCGGGGATCACGACGAGTCTCCTCGGCAAGCCCTACATCGACGAGCGGCATCCGCCTGCAGCCGGAACGATGGGCCACCTCGGTACCACCGCCAGCGCCGCGGTCCTCGCCGAATGCGACGCCCTGCTCATCGTCGGCTCCAACGACCCCTGGACCGAGTACTACCCAGCTCCTGGACAGGCCCGGGCGGTGCAGATCGACATCGATCCTCGGCGGATCGGCGACAGGTATCCGGTGGAGGTGGGGATTGCGTCGGATGCCGGTGCCGCCCTTCGAGCGCTCCTTCCCCTGCTCTCGCCGTCCGACGACGGCCAATGGCGGGCACGAGTTGAAGCGCAGGTGGGGCGATGGCACGACGTGCAGGGCGCCCGCGCGCGGGTCTCGGCCGAGCCGCTCAATCCCGAGGCGGTGGTGGCGGCGCTCGTCGGAAAGCTGCCTGAGGGGTCGGCGATCGCGCTGGATGTGGGCAGCGTCGTGTACTGGTACGCCCGGCAGCTGATCCTGCCGGCCGGGGCGTCCGCTCACGTCTCGGGCACGCTCGCCAGCATGGGATGCGGTGTGCCGTACGGCTTCGCGGCGAAATGCAGCGATCCGTCGCGACCTGTGCTGGTGCTCGCGGGAGACGGCGGGATGCAGATGACGGGCCTCAGCGAGCTCATCACTGTGGCATCCCAGTGGCAGGGCTGGGATGATCCCCGCTTCGTCGTCGCGGTCCTCGACAACGGCGAGCTCTCCGAGGTGAGCTGGGAGCAGCGCGAGATGGAGGGCGCGCCGCGCTACCCGGCGAGCCAGGACCTCCCGCCGATCGACTATGCCGGCTACGCGAAGCTGCTGGGTCTCGCCGGAGAGGTCGTCGACCAGCCCGACCACCTCGCCGGCGCGTGGGAGCGGGCGTTCAGCGCCGACCGGCCGTACGTGCTGCAGTTCCGGACCGATCCGGCCATCCCGCTCCTGCCCCCGCTGGCATCGGGAAAGCAGGACGCCGATGGCATGCGGGACGCGCTCACACGTGAACGGTCGAGCGGGAACGGTCTCGCCGCACGCGCCATGCGACTGATCGACGAGTATGTGCGTATCGAAGAGGACACACTGCTGCCGTGAGTCGGCTCGGGGCGGGTGGGGCGCGCTTGCCCGCCTCGTCGGACGGCTTGCCCTGCGCGTCGCCTATCGTCGGCATCATGGATGCTCTGCCGCCATGGATGTCGACAGCGATCGCCGTCGTCGTGCTGGCGGCGATCGCCACCGCTGCTCTCACGGCGATGCGCGTTCCGGCGCCCTGGGCCGGAGTGTGGGCACTGGGGCGCGCAGCCGTTCAGCTGACCCTCCTGAGCTTCGTGCTCGCCGGCATCATCCAGGACCCGCTGCTTGTCGCGTTGGGGCTGCTGGTGATGCTGGTCGCCGCCATCTGGACCGCTGCGCGCCGCGCCCGGATGTCCTGGCGTGGCGTCCCGCCGCTGGCGCTGGCGATGACGATCGGCCCGCTTGCTGTGATGGCCGTCGCATTCGCCAGTGGCGCACTCGAGCTCTCGCCCCGCTACGCGTTGGCGATCGGCGGCATCATCATCGGCAACACGATGACGGTGGCGATCCTCACCCAGCGGATCTACCAAGGCGCTCTCCACGACCACTGGGGCGAAGTGGAGGGCTGGCTCGCATTGGGCGCTACTCCGTGGCAGTCCGCACGGAACCTCGCCCGCGGGGCGATTCGCACCGCGCTCCTGCCCGGGATCGACCAGACACGGACGACGGGGATCGTGGTACTGCCGGGTGCGTTCGTAGGCGCCATCTTCGCCGGCGCCTCACCCTTTGAGGCGGGGCGCTTTCAGCTGGTGGTGCTCGCCGGGATCCTCGCCGCCGGCGCACTGACCTCTACGACTCTGCTGCGTATGACGGGCGGCGTCGTGCAGCAACCAGCCGACATCAACACGCCGATCCGCTCCGCCAAGCGCCGACGCAGCACTCACGATTCTGAGGGCACCAGGGGCAACTCGAGTCCGTAGTTCCACGACAGGATCGCCGGCTGCTCGCGGTAGAAGCTCAGCACCGAGACTGATCCTGCGTCGAGGGTGATCTGGGCCCCGAATCGTGGGGCCAACCGCAGGTAGACGGCGGTAAGCACCCGCAGGAAGTGCCCGTGCGCCACGAGGGCGACATCTCCCTCGGTCATCGCAGGCAGCACCCGCGTGAGCACGCGCGAGGCGCGTGCAGCGACCTCCTCGACCGTCTCACCCGGCGTCAGCCCGCGAATGACTCCGTGCGTGAACGCGCTCCAGTTGTAGCCGAGCTCGCTCCGGATGTCGCGCGTCGTGCGTCCCTCGTACCCGCCGTAGTCCCACTCGACGAGGAGGGGGTCGACGTGGGCAGGAAGTCCCGCGAGCTCAGCGGTCCGTCGTGCACGCTGCAACGGGGAAGTCAGGACGAGGGAGAAATCGTAGCCGGCGACCAACTTGCCGGCACCCCGGGCAAGATCCTCTCCTCGGGCAGTGAGCGGAATGTCGGTGAGTCCGGTGTGCCGCCCACTCTTGGACCACTCCGTCTCCCCATGGCGCAGGAGAACCAGCTTGCCCGACGGGTTGTCGGGAGCTGGACGGTCGGGCAATGAATCGTTCATCGGCACACCCCACCGTAGTGTCGATGCGGCGTAGCTTCGCTGGAGCGCCTCGGCAACGGCTCGGGACGCGATCCCCGGAGCCAAGCCCTCACGGAATAGTCCGTCGGCACCCCGGCGTTGAAACGGCAAACCCGATCCTTCACATCGATGGGACAAGCGATGACCAGCGTCTCGGAGCTTCTTGCGGCCAACCTTCACGACGTGTTCGGCAACCGAGATCCCGTGACCAGACGCGCGGCCATCGAGAGGGTCTACTCGGAGGACGTCGTCTTCACCGATCCCGAAGGCGCCGTTCACGGACGAGCAGCCCTGGAGGACAAAGCGGCGGCACTCCTCGCCGAGGCGCCGAGCGATTTCGTGTTCGTGGATGACGGGCCACGCTATGCCGCGGACGACGTCGGCGCGCTCGGCTGGGCATTCGGTCCGGCAGGTGCTCCCGTCGCCCGGGGAATCGACATCATCACCGTCGCCGACGGGACGATCACGAGCCTTCGCACCTTCTTCATCGACCCGACCAGCTAGGCAGTGCGCTGCCGACGAGCAGCCCGCGCTCATCCCTCCGTTGCGACGGGGTGGCGGCCTGTCACCGGTCGAGCTGCATCGTCCGCCAGGATGCCGCGGTCAGCAGCACGAAGACCCCGACGTAGGGAAGCACCAGCAGCAGCTGTCCGGGGGTAGCGGCCTCTCCGGAAGAGATGGCCCACAGCGCTGGGGAGGCGAGCGGGAACCACGCTCCCGCACCCGCGAGCACAGAGACCTGAGCGATGACGACGAGGCCGATGGCGGTGCTCACGCCCGCGAGCACGGAGCGGCCGAGCGTCGCCGCCCATGCGATGGGTGCCGCGACGGCTGCGGTCATCGCGCCCAGTCCGACCTGGCGCGCCAGCGCCGGCCATGCGTCGTCTGACGGGAGCCCGAGACCCGCCGCGACACCGAGCAGGAGCAGCGCACCGGCGAGCGCGATGCTCATGACTACGGCCCAACCCCCGTACACGACCAGCTTCGCCAGAGAGATCGTCGAACGCCGGACGGGGAGACCGAAGAGCCCGGTGATGGTGCCGTCACCGAACTCACGTCCGAACATCCATGACAGGACGACGCCGAACCCGAGCAGACCGCCCGCCGATGTGATCTGGGCGGCGGCGAGCAAGAAGCCCGTCCAATCGCGGGCGGCCGCGGGGCCGAGCTTCGCGATCAGCTGCGGGTCACCCGAGGCCGCGGCGAGCAGCATGGCGGCGCTGAGCGAGGCGATGCCGGCGACGATCGCAATCGACCCGACCCTCCCCACGGTGGAACCGGCCAGCCTGAGCATCTCTGCCCAGATCGCCGGCTTCATGGCCGCACTCCTTCATCGTCGATGCGCACGGCCTCGAAGAACGCCCGCTCGATCTCGCTCGTCGCCGGGTCGAGATCCCCGATCAGCCGACCGGCGTTCATGACGACGATCCGGTCGGCGATCCTGGCGACTTCGTCGAGGTGATGGCTGCTCACCAGAACGGCCGCGCCTTCTCCCGCCCGGCGCACCAGGCTCTCGCGCAGGCGGATGACGCCCGCGGGGTCGAGCGCATTGGTCGGCTCGTCAAGCACGATGACGCGCGGGTCATGCTGGAGGGCGGCGGCAAGGCCGACGCGCTGCCGATTGCCCAGCGACAGGGATCGGACTCGACGCTCCAGATACGGCTCGAGCGCGAGCTCCGCGACGATCGCGTCGACGGCGGCGTCGGCGGTGCGCACTCCACGCAGCCGCGCACTGAGCTGCAGATTGCGCCGAACCGTGAGCTCGGGATACGCCAGCGGATACTCGACCAGATGGCCAACGGCTGCCCACGCTTCGCTCGAGGCCCGGGCCAGGGACTCGCCTGCGAGGCGAACCTCGCCGCGCTGCGGACGGAGCATGCCGAGCAGCACCCGCATGAGCGTCGACTTACCGGCGCCGTTGAGCCCCACCAGCGCCACGATCTTGCCCGGATGCAGTTCGAGGTCGATGTCGAAGACGCCCGATCCGTTGCGAAAGGCGCGGGTTGCGCCGGCGGCAATCAGCGGCGCGATCACGGTCGACCTCCGGCGAGCACCCGCAGTGCACCCTCGACGGCTGATTCGAGGTGGGACTCCCCGCCGTCTGCCCAGTCCAGAAGGGCCGCGTTCAGCGCCCCGATCGTCGCCGCCGCCGCAATCTTCGCTTCTGCCCCACGAGCGCCGCGGGATCGCAGGGCTCCCGCGATCGCATCGGCCGTCGCTTCGCTGTTGCGCGCCAGCGCGCCGCGCAGGGAAGGTGTGCGCGACACGATCCGCAAGCGATCGCGCACGGCGCTCGCCTCGGGGGGCGGCACGGATTCCCAGGCCTGACGAACGCCGGCGATCGCGGCATGCAGCGGCGAAAGGCTTGCCGGCTGCCCCGCCACTGCCTCCGCGATGAGCGGATCGTACGGGTCATCGATCAGCACCGCAGCCTTGGACGGGAAGTGCCGGAAGAAGGTCATCTCAGTGACCCCCGCCCGCCTGGCGATCGCCGCCGCCGTGGTGACCTCGTACCCCTGCTCGTCGAACAGCTCCAGCGCGGCCCCGATCAGGGCGGCGTGCGTTCTGGATTTCTTGTTGTCCACAGGAGAATGTTAGTCACTAACATTAGCGACGGCAAGAGGAATAGATGGACGCATATTGCTGGCCACCCGACCCGAGATAAGAAAGCAACAACCCTCGCATAGAAAACTCATACAGCTCTGATAGAAACGAGGGATACATCTACTCCGCGTGGGACTTCGGTCGCCAGGGGTATCCAACGATTCCGACTGAGAGAGAACAATATGAAGCCGCTTGTGCGGACGTCCGACAAGGCAGACCGCCCCTCGCTGGCCCGTCGCCGGAGGGTGCGTCTACTTTCCGTCTCTGTCGCAGTGGCCGGGATCCTTCTGACGACCGGATGCGCGCAATCAGCATCCTCGAGCGACTACTCCGATTCCGACTATGACCAGGACACCTCCTCTGTGGAGGCCGAGCCGGCCTTCGCTCAGCCCGAGGCGCCGTGGCCGGCCAACGGACAGGGCGTAGCCGGCAACGGCGGCAACGGCTGCCTCTCCATCTCGGTTCCGGTTGGGAGCGAGGCCTACTACGTCAAGCTCAAGCAAGGCAGCTCAACAGTCTGGGACGTATTCATCACTCCTGGCTCCACGACCGAATTTGCTGTGCCACTCGGCACATACGACCTCACCTACGGAGCGGGTCAGGAGTGGTACGGATGGGATCACGCATTCGGGCCGGGCGGCGCCTACTCTGAGACTTCAGAGACCTTCACGTTCGACGGGGACTCCTGCTGGGAGGTCGAGTTGATCCTGCAGGTCGGTGGAAACCTCAGCACGGACGGGCTGAGCTACGGCGAGTTCTGACACTCAGCGATTCAGCCACTGCGCCACCTGTACACGCGCGGTGCACCTGCTGGCGGTGCAGCTGACCTGTCACCAGAGGTCCACGCTCGGGCGAGCGTCGGTGGCATGAGGCAGGGTGGAGCGCATGACCTCGATGATTCCCGTGCGCAGCCAGGCCCTCGATGTCCTGCGCACCCTTGTCGGGCGGGATGACGCCGAGTTCCACGACGGGCAGTTCGAGGCGATCGAGGCACTCGTCGAGGGGCGCCGCCGGGCTCTCGTGGTGCAGCGAACCGGGTGGGGCAAGTCGGCGGTGTACTTCGTCGCGACGCTGCTGCTGCGACGGCGCGGAGCAGGACCCACGGTGCTGGTCTCGCCTCTCCTGGCTCTCATGCGAGACCAGATCGCGGCCGCCCAGCGTGCGGGGGTGCGGGCGGTCGCGATCAACTCCACGAACGCGCACGAGTGGCGGGATGTGCTCGCACAGCTCGACCGCGACGAGGTCGACGTGCTGCTGGTGTCTCCCGAGCGGCTCAACAATCCGTCGTTCCGCGACGAGCAGCTCCCCCAGCTCGTGCAGAGGATCGGGCTCCTCGTCGTCGACGAGGCGCACTGCATCAGCGATTGGGGCCACGACTTCCGTCCGGACTATCGCCGGCTCCGAGACCTCATCGCGCGCATCCCGGCAGGAATCCCGGTGCTCGCCACCACCGCGACGGCCAACAGCCGTGTGGTGGCGGATGTCGCAGAGCAGCTGGGTGCGCTCGATCAGAGCGGCGACGAGACCGGCGTCCTCGTCATCCGCGGCCCGCTCGCGCGCACCTCCCTGCGGCTCGGGGTGCTGCGACTGCCCAACGCGCTGAGCCGGCTCGCATGGCTCATCAGCCATCTCGGCGATCTCCCTGGGTCGGGCATCATCTACACGCTCACCGTGGCCGCCGCGAACGACACGGCGCGGCTTCTGCGGGATCGCGGGTACGACGTGCGGGCGTACACCGGACAGACCGACCCCGACGAGCGCGAGGAGTCCGAGTCCCTCTTGAAGGCGAATCGGGTCAAGGCGCTCGTCGCGACGAGCGCCTTGGGGATGGGGTTCGACAAGCCGGATCTCGGGTTCGTCGTCCATCTGGGGGCGCCCTCGTCGCCGGTGTCGTACTACCAGCAGGTCGGGCGCGCGGGGCGCGCGACAGCATCCGCGGATGTCCTCCTCCTCCCCGGTGTCGAAGATCGCGAGATCTGGCACTACTTCGCCACCGCGTCGATGCCGGACCGCGACCGGGCGGAGCGCGTCATCTCAGCCCTGTCGAGCTCACAAGGACCGCTGTCGACGCCGGCGCTCGAGGCGATGGTCGACATCCGCCGCACTCCGCTCGAGCTGCTGCTCAAGGTCCTCGATGTCGACGGCGCGGTTTCGCGCGTGCAGGGCGGCTGGATCGCGACGGGCCAGCCGTGGACGTATGACGACGACCGCTACGGCCGGATCGCCGCGGAGCGCATCGCCGAGCAGCAGCACATGATCGAGTACGAAGAGACGAGCGCATGCCGGATGGAGTTCCTACAGCGTTCCCTGGACGATGCGACCGCGGCGCCGTGCGGTCGCTGCGACAACTGCGCGGGCGCCTGGTTCCCCTCCGCGATCGACGGCGATGCGAGGGATGCCGCGTCCGCCGCCCTCGATCGGGTCGGCGTGCCGATCGAACCGCGCCGCCAGTGGCCGACGGGGGCCGACCGCCTCGGTGTGCCGGTTCGAGGTCGCATCCCCGCCGACGAGCAGGCCGACGAGGGCCGTGCGCTCGCGCGGCTCACCGACCTCGGGTGGGGAGGAACCCTGCGCGAGGTGTTTGCAGCGGGAGCACCGGACACGCCGGTTCCGCCGAATGTGCTCGCTGCCTGCGTGCGGGTGCTCGCCGAGTGGGCGTGGAGTGAACGCCCCGTCGCGGTGGTCGGGATGCCGTCACGATCGAAGCCGCAGCTCGTCGACTCCCTCGCGCGCGGCATCGCCGCAGTCGGACGGATGCCGATGCTCGGCACCCTCGACCTCGTCGACGGCGGGCCGACGGGCGGGCCCGGCGGAAACAGCGCCTTCCGGCTCGCCGGTGTCTGGCAGCGGTTCAGCGCCGCCGGCCTCGATGTTCCGGCCGGCCCGATCCTGCTGATCGACGATCTGATCGACAGCCGGTGGACGGTGACCGTTGCCGCCGCCGAGCTGCGCCGAGCCGGCGCGACGGCGGTTCTCCCGTTCGCGCTCGCACTCCGAGGCTGACGCAAGCCCGTCCCCTGAGGCCGCGGTCGCCCAGGCGCGCGGCATTCCTGCGCTCGAGCAACCGGCCGACATCGTCCGCCCGGTCCTGTCAACCCCTTCGCGCGGTTCGACCGCTCGAACCTACGGTCGCACCCATCTGAACGAGGAGGACCAATGGCACAGAAGCCCACCCCGATCGAACTGCAGAAGTACCTCGGCGGCGTCGACTATCCGGCTTCCAAGGACGAGCTCGTGCAGACTGCGCGTGACAACGGCGCACCGGACGACGTCGTCTCAGCCCTGGAGTCGTCCGGAGAGGACTCCTTCGACGGCCCCACCGCTGTCAGCAGCGCTCTCAGCGGCGGCTGAGTGTCTTCGCGGCGCGAATCCCACGAGTGGGCGCGGCGGGCGACGCCGCCGCGAGCACCCGTGGACGTCCTCATCCCGACCGCCGGACGGGTGAGCGAGCTCGCCGTGACATTGGCGGGACTGGCGGCACAGGATGATCCGCTGTTCCGCGTGGTGATCAGCGATCAGTCCGAGCACGGCGCGACGGAAGGAGCGGTCGTCCAGGCGATGCTGCGGGTGCTGCAGGTCCAGGGGCGCGAAGTGCGGGTGCTGCGCCACCTCCCCCGCCGCGGGATGGCCGAGCACCGCCAATTCCTGCTCGATCAGTCGAATGCCGAGAAGGTGCTCTTCCTGGACGACGACGTCTGGCTCGAACCGGGCCAGCTCGACCGGCTGGCTGACGCCCTCGACCGGCTCGGGTGCGGCTTCGTCGGGGCCGCCGTGCAGGGGCTGTCGTTCCTCGACGACGAGCGACCCGGCGAGCAGGCGACCTTTCGGCTCTGGCCGGATGGCGTGAAGCCCGAGACCGTCCGCCGTGACACGGCCCCTTTCGATCGCTGGCCCCTGCACAATGCCGCCAACCTGACCCACATCGCCGGACGACACGACCTGCCTGAGTGCGGCTGGCTCGCCTACCAGGTCGCGTGGATCGGAGGGTGCGTGATGTTCCGTCGACAGGCGCTGGTGGATGTCGGCGGCTTCGAGTTCTGGAAAGAGCTTCAGCGCGAGCATTCCGGCGAGGACGTCGCCGCCCAGTGGCGCGTGATGGAGCGCTTCGGCGGCGCCGGCATCCTCCCGAGCGGTGCCGTGCACCTCGAGACCCCGACCACGATCCCCCATCGCCCCGTGGATGCCTTCGACGTCGTGCAGTTCTGACGCGGGAGCATTGTGAAGGAGAAGTGCGCGCTTCTCAACCCCCTCGGTGAATTCGCCCGCCGGCACCGACGATCCTCCAATGACCGACAGGGACGTGAGCGCCGCCGACCCGACGCTGTGCCCAGCGTCCACCCCCGAGATGCTGATGATCGCGCACCTCTCGCTCGCAGAGGCGGTGGCGCGGAGGTTCTTCGCGCCGAACGTCGCTCGGGACGAGGACCTCATCCAGGTGGCGTTCATCGGCCTGCTGAATGCGTCCCGCCGGTTTGATCCGGAACGAGGCGTGAGCTTCGCGGTGTTCGCCGTGCCGACCATCTCGGGCGAGATCAAGCGTCATCTGCGCGATCACGGCTGGTTCATCCGCCCACCACGGCAGATCCAGGATCTTCGCGCGCGCATCTCGGAAGCGGGGCCGCGGCTCGCTCAGGAACTCGGAAGAGATCCGTCGATGGCAGAGCTCAGCGAGGATCTCGGAGTGGCGGCCGAACTCGCGCGCGAAGCCCTTGCGAGCGCTCAGCACCTGCACCCGGCATCGCTGGATGCACCGGTGCGCGAAGACGGCTCAGCGACGCTTGCCGACCTGATCCCCGGGCGCGAGGACGAGCAGGAGCACGCCGAGCGCTGCGCGCTGCTGTGGTCAGTGCTGCGCACGCTGCCTCCGCGGGAACGCCGCGTGCTCCAGCTGCGGTTCTTCGAAGAGCGCACTCAGCAGGAGATCGCGACCGAGATCGGTGTCAGCCAGATGCAGGTCTCGCGCATCCTCGCGAAGACCCTGCGAGTCCTGCAGGATCGCATCGTCAACGGCACCGGCGCTGCTCAGGCGGACCGCGCTCAGGCGCCGTTGCCGAGGACGGCGTGAGCGGCCGCGAGGACGTCTTCGGCAGTCACCGCCAGGAGGGCCGGGTCAGGCTCCGCGGCGAAGGTCTCGCCGCGGCGCACTGAGGGGTCCGTCAGGACGATGTGCGGTCCGGGCGGCGGTCCCCAGTTCTCGGGTGCCGCGGGCCCGAAGATCACCACCGACGGACGCGCGTACGCCGAGGCGAGATGCGCCGCACCCGTGTCGGCCGAGACGACCAGCTCGGCGTCTTCGATGACAGCGGCGAACTCGGCCAGGTCGAGGGCGCCCGCGAGCACGGTGTCGTTTCCCAAACCTGCGAGCGACGCGACGGCGGCTGCCCGCTCGCGCTCAGCGGCGCTGCCCGTGAACACGACCCGATGCCCTTCCGCGGCGAGGTGCCGGGCGACCACCGCGAACCTCTCGACCGGCCATTGTCGCGAGCCGTAGAAGGCTCCCACGTGCAGGACCGTCGCCCCCGCGACGCTCCCTCGTCGTGGCGAGGAGAGGAGCCCCACCTCATCGGGATCGCCGGGGATGCCGTACGCGGCGAGCAGCCGGACCCACCGCTCGCGCTCGTGCAGATCGTTCCGCCAGAGCGGCATGCGGGGATCCCCGGCATCCGGCCCGTCGATCTCCTCGACGCGGTGGACGATGGCCAGCCGGGCGGCGAGGGCATCGATCACCCCGCGGCTCTCGGGCCCGCTGCCGTGGAGGTTCACGGCGACATCGACCTCGCCCTCGCGCACGGGCAGCGGCGCGTTCAGCCCGGGAGTGGGGAGGAGCGCATCCACTCCGGCGATGAGACCGACGATCGGCTCCAGCCAGCCGGGCACCGCCAGGGTCAGGCGGTGGTCCGGAAACGCGCGGCGCAGCGCGTGCACAGCCGGAACCGCGACGAGCAGGTCGCCCAGTTTGAGCGCTCGCAGCGCCACGACATCGGGCCTGTCGTCACGGTCTTCGAAGCGGGCGATGTTCGCTTCATCCGGCACGCGGCCAGCCTATTCCCGCGTTTGGGGAGGCCGCCTGGGGCTTGCGGCGAGCGCCGTTGGCGGAGAAGAAGCACCCTCGGCGTTTGAGCAGCAGGAGAAGTGGGCACCACCAGAGGCATGACCGCAGATGGCCCGATCCGCGCCGTGCTCTTCGACCGCGACGGCACGCTCGTCGTGGACGTGCCGTACAACGGCGACCCCGCGCGGGTCCGTCCCCTGCCGACCGCGTCTTTCGCCCTGGGACGACTGCGGCAGGCGGGCATCGCGGTCGGCGTCGTCTCGAATCAGTCCGGCATCGCGCGCGGTCTCGTCACCCGCTCGCAGGTGGATGCTGTCAACGCCCGCGTCGACGAGCTGCTCGGCCCGTTCGACGTCTGGGAGTACTGCCCGCACGCGCCCGCGGACCACTGCCCCTGCCGCAAGCCCCAGCCCGGCATGGTGATCAGCGCGTGCCGTTCGCTCGGCGTCGACCCGGGTGAGACCGTCGTGATCGGGGACATCGGCACCGATCTCGCGGCGGCCCGCGCGGCGGGAGCGCACGGCATCCTCGTGCCGACCCCTGCCACGCGGGTGAAGGAGATCGCAGACGCCGACATGGTCGCGGGCGACCTCGCCGACGCCGTCGAGCTCGTGCTGGCGACGATCCCGGCAGGTCCGGTGAATCGCCGAGAGGTCCGGACATGACCCGCCGCGCGCTCGTCGTGCGGCTGGACAGCGTCGGGGACGTGCTGCTGGCCGGGCCGGCCGTGCGCGCGATCGCCGCGGACCCGTCGATCGACGAGGTGTGGATGCTGTGCAGCTCCGTCGGAGCGGGCGCCGCATCCCTCCTTCCCGGAGTTGACGGAGTCCTCGTCTGGGACTGCCCGTGGATCACGGTCCCCTCCCCTCCGGTGAGCCGCGATCACCTTGCCGTGCTCGACGGCCTCGTGCGCGAGCTGGCCCCCGATCTCGCGATCGTCCTCACCTCCTTCCATCAGTCGCCCCTCCCGATTGCACTCCAGCTGCGGCTCGCGGGTGTGCCCTGGATCGCGGGGGCGTCTGTGGACTACGCCGGCGCGCTGCTGGACGTGAGGCTCAGGCCCGGGGAGGACTTTCCTGAAAATCAGCCTGAGGCCGAGCGCGCCCGCGCCATCGCTGCGGCGGCGGGGTTCACACTCCCGCCCGGCGACATCGGGGAGCTCCGCATCGAGTCATCCGCTGCGACGCCGCCCGAGGTCGACGCGCTGGGCGCATTCATCGTCGTCCACCCCGGCGCCTCCGCATCCGCGCGTCGATGGCCCTCCGACCACTTCGCCGAAGTGGTGCGACAGCTGGACGCCCGGGGCATCTCCGTCGCGGTGACCGGCGGGCCGGACGAGATCGACCTCACCGCCGAGGTGTCGGGGGGCGGCGCCCACGCGCTGGATCTCGGCGGGGTGACGGCGCTTCCGGCACTCGCCGCCCTGCTCGCCCGCGCGAGCGTCGTCATCACGGGCAACACCGGGCCCGCGCACGTCGCCGCGGCCGTCGGCACGGCGGTGGTCAGCCTGTTCTCGCCTGTCGTGCCCGCCGTCCGCTGGGCGCCGTACGGCGTGCCGTTCGTGCTCCTCGGCGATCAGCACGCTCCGTGCCGCGACTCTCGAGCCCGAGAATGCCCGGTCCCCGGTCACCCGTGCCTGTCGTCCGTGTCGCCCGAGCAGGTGGTCGCGGCGTGCCTCGAACTGGCGCCCGAACTCGTCCAAGGATCACGAGTCCGCGACCTCGAGAGCGGGCGACGATGAGAGTCCTGATGTGGCACGTGCACGGTGGGTACACCGACGCGTTTGTGCGCGGCCACCACGACTACCTTCTGCCCGTGGACCCGCACGGCGGAGGACTGCTCGGGCGGGAGTGGCCGGCAGCGCAGGAGATCGCCGCTGAGGATCTGCGCACCGCCGACCTCGACGTCGTGGTGCTGCAGCGCCCCGAGGAGCTCGCACTCGCCGAGCGTCTCACAGGTCGCCGATTGGGGCGGGATCTCGCGGCCGTGTACCTGGAGCACAACACCCCGAAGCCGGATGCGGCGAGCAGCCGGCATCCGCTCGCCGATCGTGACGACATCCCGATCGTGCACGTCACCCACTTCAACCGCCTCTTCTGGGACAACGGCCACGCGCGGACGATCGTGGTCGAGCACGGTGTCCCCGATCCCGGCCCCCTCTACACGGGCGAGCTGCCTCGCCTGGGGGCGGTCGTCAACGAGCCGGTGCGGCGCGGGCGCATCACCGGCACCGACCTGCTGCCGGCGTTCGCTGCCGTCGCGCCGGTCGACGTCTTCGGCATGAAGGGCGAGACACTCCCCGAGGCGCTCGAGGTGGCCCGGGAATCGGTCACACCGGCCGGTGATCTGCGCCCCGCCGAGCTCCACGCCGAGCTGGCCCGCCGGCGGGTGTACCTGCATCCCTTCCGCTGGACCTCGCTCGGACTCGCCCTCCTCGAGGCGATGCATCTCGGGATGCCGGTGGTCGGTCTCGCCGCGACCGAGGCGCCGCGCGCGGTTCCTCCCGAGGCCGGCGTCATGTCCAACGATCTCGACGAGCTGTCGTCCGCGCTCCGCGCACTCATCCACGACCCGGATCTTGCGCGCGATCGCGGGCGTGCGGCGCGTCGGCATGCGCTCGAGCACTACGGTCTCGACGCGTTCCTCAGCCGCTGGGACGACGTTCTCCACGACATCGCGTCCGATCATCCGCGGCCGCGCCTGCTCCCGTCCTCGGTATCGCACCGCTATTCGCAGAGGAGTCTGCAATGAGAATCTCGATGGTCTCGGAGCACGCCAGTCCGCTCGCGATCCTGGGGGGTGTCGACGCCGGCGGACAGAACGTCCACGTCGCCGCCCTCTCGCAAGAGCTCGCCGCACGCGGGCACCAGGTCACCGTCTACACCCGGCGCGACGACCCCGGAGTCCGCGAACGCGTTCCCCTCTGCCGGGGAGTCGAAGTCGTGCAGGTGGATGCCGGTCCGCCCCAGGAGGTCTCGAAAGACCTTCTGCTCCCCCACATGGGCGAATTCGGCGACCGGCTCGCGGAGTACTGGCGGGAGGATCCGCCGGACGTCGTGCACAGCCACTTCTGGATGTCGGGGCTGGCAGCCCTGGACGCCGCCCGTCGCCCTGATGCTCCGCGTCCTCCCGTCGTGCACACGTTCCACGCCCTCGGCGTCGTCAAGCGCCGCCACCAGGGAGAGGAGGACACGAGCCCCGCCGAGCGTGCGGAACTCGAGCCGCGCGTCGGCCGCGAGGCCGATGCGGTGGTCGCGACCTGCTCGGACGAGGCCTTCGAGCTGATCCCTCTCGGGGTTCCGTCCTCGCATATCTCGGTGGTGCCGTGCGGCGTCGACGTCTCCCTGTTCACGCCCGATGGGCCGGCGGAGCACAAGCAGCGCCCGTTCCGGATCATGACGGTCGGTCGCCTCGTCCCCCGCAAAGGCGTGGGCCTGACCATCTCGGCTCTCGCGCGACTCGCCGAAGTGGGACGCGACGACATCGAGCTCGTCATCGTCGGCGGCTCGCGGGGCGCGGATCGCATCGACGAGGACGCCGACGTCCAGCGGCTCGCCGCCCACGCACGCGCGGAGGGCGTCGAGCGGCTGGTCACCTTCCGCGGGCAGCTGTCGCAGGCCGAGCTGCCCGCCGTGGTCCGCTCAGCCGACCTCGTCGTGTGCGCGCCCTGGTACGAGCCCTTCGGCATCGTGCCGCTGGAGGCGATGGCGGCAGGAGTGCCCGTCGTGGCGGCGTCCGTGGGCGGCCTCATCGACAGCGTCGTGCACCTCGGCACCGGCATCCATGTCCCACCTCGCGATCCCGACGCCATCGCCGACGCGGTGACCGAGCTGCTGGCTGACCCGGCGCTCTTGCACGAGCTGGGCAGAGCCGGGGTGGAGCGCGTGCGCCGGCGCTACACCTGGCCGAAGGTCGCCGCCGACACGGAGCGGGTGTACCGCAAGGTGATCGCGGCCCAGAAGGCATCGACCTCGACCTCGCTTCGAGCGGCTCGGTCCACGCCCATCGCAGGGAGCTCACGATGACCGCCACCGGCCTCGTTGCCGTGCCCGCACTGCCCGCGGACCGGACACTCGCCCTCGCCCTCAAGGCCCATCTGGCCGAGCATGCGGGCGTGATGGCGTCCCTCGAGGGCAGCGTCCCCACTCTGGTGACATGGGGTGAGCGGCTCGCCGCGGCGCTCATGGCCGGGGGACGGCTCCTCGCCGCAGGCAACGGCGGGTCCGCCGCAGAGGCGCAGCACCTCACGGCTGAGATCGTCGGCCGCTTCGATGGCGAGCGCCGGCCGTTCTCGGCGATCGCGCTGCATGCCGAGACGTCCAGCGTGACGGCCATCGGGAACGACTACGGCTTCGACGAGGTGTTCGCCCGCCAGGTGGCCGCCCACGCGCGAAAGGGCGACATCCTGTTCCTGCTCTCCACGAGCGGCCGCAGCCCCAACCTGCTGCGGGCAGCGCAGGCCGGACGCCGCGCGGGCGCGGTGACGTGGGCTCTCACGGGCGAGGAGCCCAACCCGCTCGCCGCCGAGTGCGATGAGCGCATCGCCCTGACCGGCAGCGGCGCAGCCGTCCAGGAGGCGCAGCTGGTCGCACTGCACCTGCTCTGCCGGGTCTTCGATCACGCGGTCCACAGGCGCGATGCGGTCAGGGAGGGGCGCCGACCATGAGGATCACCGTGGTGGGGGATGTGCTGCTCGACGTGGACGTCGACGGTCGCGCGGAGCGGCTGAGTCCCGATGGGCCGGTGCCGGTGCTCAGCGTCGACAGTCGGACGGAGCGGGCCGGCGGGGCGGGACTGGTCGCCGCGATGCTGGCGGGAGACGGGGTGGAGGTCACACTCGTCACGGCGTTCGGGAACGACTCCGGCGCCGCGGTCCTCCGCCGGCTCCTCGATTCCCTGGGAGGCGAAGCGGCTCTGGACATCGTGGCGGCGCGCTATGACGGTCCGACGCCCACGAAGACGAGGCTGCGCGCAGCCGATCACTCGGTCGTCCGGATGGACGAAGGATGCGACGAGATCATCGCCGCGGAGGCGACCGACGCGATGATCGCGGCGGTGGAGTCCGCCGAGGCCATCCTCGTCTCGGACTACGGTCGCGGCCTCACCGCCGACCCCCGGCTGCGTGAAGCATTGACCCGAGCCGGTGCGCGGGTGCCGCTCGTCTGGGACCCGCACCCCCGAGGAGCCACGCCTGTTGCGACCGCGGCGGCAGTCACCCCGAACCTTCCCGAGGCTCTCGCCTCCGCCGGGTGCTCCGGCACGGGCATCCCTGCCGCCTCGGATGCTGCCGCGCGGCTTGCGACGGCGTGGGGTGTGCGGGCGGTGATCGTCACGCTGGGCTCGCGCGGGGCACTGATGCACACGCCGGATGCGGCATCCGGTCTCCCCCATGTCGTGCCCGCGCTGCCCGTGATGGCGCACGACACGTGCGGCGCGGGCGACCGGTTCGCCGCGTCGCTGACCGGCGCGCTCGTCTCGGGTGCGTCGCTCGCCGCGGCCACGCAGTCTGCGGTCTCGGCAGCCGGTCGCTTCCTCGCCCAGGGCGGCGTCGCCGGCCGGTCGCATTCCTTCGACGGGCGGATGCTGTCGGCCCCGACGGATGCGCTGGCCGTCGCCCGCGCCACGCGGGGCGCCGGGGGCATCGTGGTGGCGACCGGCGGCTGCTTCGACCTGCTGCACGCCGGACATGCGCGGACCCTGGCCGCGGCTCGCGCCCTCGGGGACTGCCTGATCGTCTGCCTCAACAGCGACGACTCGGTGCGCCGCCTCAAAGGCTCGGAGCGGCCCATCATGGGGCAGGACGACCGGCGGGAGCTTCTGCTCGCCCTCGAGTGCGTCGATGCCGTTGAGGTGTTCGAGGAGAGCACGCCCGAGGCCGCGCTCCGGCGCATCGCTCCCGACATCTGGGTCAAGGGCGGCGATTACGTCGCGGAGGAGCTGCCCGAGACCGCGGTCCTCGCGGAGTGGGGCGCCCGCACGGTCACCGTGCCGTACCACCCGGGCCGATCCACGACGGGGCTGGCCGGCGCCCTGGCGCGGGTGGGCTAGAGCCCCTCAGCATCCGTCTTCACCGTTCGACCGACCCCGATCGCCCCTCGAAAGGAGCACCATGTCTGCTGACCGACCACTCGGCACCGTCCTGATCACCGGCGGTGGTTCCGGCCTCGGCGCCGCCGTCGCCGCCGCCGTTCGCGCAGGTGGTGGCAGAGCCGTCGTCCTCGACCTGGACGTCTCGGCCGTCGGAGAGGACTCGTACGCCTGCGACGTCTCGGACACCCGGGCGACCGAGGCGCTGGTCTCCGAGCTCGCCGGGCGCTACGGCGGCCTCGACGCCGTGGTCACCGCGGCCGGCATCGACCGCCCCGCTCCTCTCGACGCCCTGCCGGGCGACCAGTGGGAGAAGATCGTCGGGGTGAACCTGCTCGGCACGGTGGCGGTCGTGCGCTCAGCCCTGCCGGCGCTCAAGGAGTCGCACGGACGAGTCGTGGTGATCGCCTCGTCGCTGGCCCTGCGAGCGCTGGGAGACGCCACGGCATACTGCGCGTCGAAGTTCGGCGTGCTGGGTTTCGCACGCGCGCTCGCCGCCGAGACGAAGGGGAGCCTCGGAGTCACGACGGTGTTCCCGGCCGGGATGCGCACGCGCTTCTTCGACGGACGCGACGAGCAGTACAAGCCGGGACCCGACGCGAACCTCATCGACCCGGCCTCGGTCGCCGATGCCATCGTCTTCGCGCTGCGTCAGCCGGCCGGTGTCGAGCTCCGCGAGCTGGTCATGTGCCCCGAGGACGAGCCCTCCTGGCCGTGACGGGGAGCAGATCCCGCGCGTCGGCATACACGTTCTCGACGCTGACGTCGGCGACGAGGGATTCCTCGTGCTCGCAGCGCTCCGCGGTCCAGCCGACCTGAGTGAGGTCGGCGCCGCACACCGGGCAGTGCGTGGTCCATGCCAGCTGCACCCGATGACGGCGGCGCGTGAGCGGCCCCGCGTTAAGCAGGTTTCCGAACCAGTAGACGCTCACCGTCGGCGCGCCGACCGCCTGGGCGAGATGCCGCGGCCCGCTGTCGTTGCCGACGAAGAGGTCGGCCGCCGAGAGCACCGCGACCAGCTCCGTCATGGTGAGCCGGCCGGCGAGCGAGACGATGTCCTGGCCCCCTGCCGCGATGGCGTCGGAGGCGATCGCGTCGGCGAGACCGGCATCCGTCCCCTCGCCGATCAGCACCACCCGCATCCCATCGCTCGAGAGTCGCAGCGCCACGTCGACGAACCGGTCGGCCGGCCACCGCCGACGAGGGTCGCTGGCACCCGGATGGATCACGGCGACGCCATCCGGAGCGGGGCCGATGAGCTCGTTGCCTCGCACCGGCTCGTGAGCGGCGACGGCCAGGCGCGCCTCGGCGCCGACCGAGGGCGCGCCCGCCAGGGCGACGGTCTCGAGCCACCGGATCACCTCGTGCTGGTAGTAGACGTACGGGAGGCAGCGCTCCAGCGCCGCGGCGTCGGGCGTTCGGGTGCCCACCGTGTGCCGAGCGCGAAGGCGCTGAACGAAAGGGTTGGAGTAGCGTCCGCCGCCGTGCAGCTGGCAGGCGAGGTCGAAGCGCTCCCGACGCATCCGTCCGAAGAACCGGTCGGCACGGGCAGGATCGTCCGCGTCTCCGAACACCCCTCGAGCCGGCGGCAGGACCTCGACTCGACTCACCGGCCCACCGCGCTCGCCCAGCAGAGCGCGGTGCATCGGCGTCCCGAGCAGCACGATCTCCGCCTCCGGGTAGGCCGCGGCGAGCGCGTCGACGGCAGGGAGCACGAACACCAGGTCGCCGAGCCCGCCCCCGCGGAGGACCGCGATCTTCAGGACGTCCTCGAAGGGCTGCGTATCGGCCAGCGCCCTCGCTCTCACGTGTCCATCCCTCCGCCCGCGTCCCCGACGTACTCAGTTCCCCGTCGGGCTCCGCCTGAAACCTGGCCCTTCGTCCCAGGTGTGAGCACACAGGCATCGGGGTACAGAGCGCACATGAGCGGCGACCTGGACGACTTCCTCGACCGGCTCGGCCGCGCACAGCCCAGGATCACCGTCGTCGGCGACGCGATGCTCGACCGATGGGTGAGGGGCGGCGTGACACGCATCAGTCGCGAAGCGCCCGTGCCCGTGGTCGAAGTGGATGAGGACGCGCCCGAGGAGTGCGCCGGCGGTGCCGCCAACACGGCGATGAATCTCGCAGCCCTGGGGGCGCGGGTCCGGCTGATCGCCGCGGTCGCCGACGACGCCGCAGGGCGCCGGCTGCTCGAGATCCTGGAGGAAGGCGGAGTGGACACCTCGCAGGTCGCCGTAAGCGATCGCGGCACGACACCGTCGAAGACGAGGATCCTCGGCGGCGATCAGCTGGTGGTGCGCATCGATCAGGGGGTGCGCCCGCGCTTCTCGGAGGCCGCGCTGGCTTCGGTCGACGCGGCGCTCGCCGCGCACGACCCCGACACCGTGCTCGTCGTGTGCGACTACGGTGCGGGACTCCTCGACCGGGCTGCCGACGTGCTGATGCGGAGTCCGCGGCCTCGGGCCATGATCGTGGATGCTCACGACCTCCGGCGGTGGGCATCGATCCGGCCCGACATCGTGACGCCGAACTGCCGCGAGGCGGAACTGCTGCTCGGGAGGGCTCTGCCCGACCCGGGAAGGCCCGACGCGGTCGGCCACGCAGCGGGTGAACTCCTCGAGGCGGCGGGGGCGGCGACCGCTGTTGTCACGCTCGACCGCGAGGGCACCGTCGTGCTGGAGGCGGGCCGCACTACGGCGAGGACGTACGCGCGGCTGGCACCGGAGCGCCAGGCGAGCGGAGCGGGTGACACCTTCACCGCCGCGCTCGCCGCCGGGGTCGCCGTCGGTGTGCCGCTGCCCGCGGCGGCGCGGCTCGCTCAGCGCGCGGCCGATGTCGTGACCGGTCGGGACGGGACTTCGGTGTGCAGTGCCGCCGACCTTCGTGCGGCGGGGATCGGCGGAACGTCCAGCCCCGTCGCCATGGCCGAGCTGCGTGAGGCGCTGCGCGCCGAGCGGGGGCACGGCCGGAAGGTCGTCTTCACCAATGGATGCTTCGACGTGCTGCACCTCGGTCACACGCGGCATCTGCGTCAGGCGAAGGAGCTCGGGGACGTGCTGGTGGTCGCTGTGAACGACGATGCGTCCGTGCGCCGCCTCAAGGGATCCGGACGGCCGGTGAACCCGATCGAGGACCGCGTGGCCCTGATCGAGTCGCTCGGCTTCGTCGACCACGTGATCGTCTTCTCCGAGGACCGCCCCGTGGCGCTGCTGGCCGAGCTGCGGCCGGAGATCTACGCCAAGGGCGGCGACTACACCCCGGAGATGCTCGAGGAGACGGACGTGGTGCGCGGCTACGGCGGCGAAGTGCGGATTCTCGACTATCTGCCCGCGCATTGCACGACGCACATCGTCGAGCGGATCGTCACGGGGTCGATTCCCCGTTGATCGGACGCGCGGGCGCCATAGGAGGCGACCGCGTCGGGCGATAGGGTGCCATCGAAGCCACGAAGGTGTCGGGGAAGGCTCATCGATGCGTGCTCCCGACCGTCCAACACGCATCGTCGGCACCAGTGGCGGCCCGGTGGAGATCGTCAGGCTGGCAGGAGAGCGACCTCCCGTGCTCTTCTTTCCGGGCGGACATTGCGCGGCGGCATGCGACTGCGGATGGAGCCTGTACACCGACTCGGGCTATGGAGTGGTCTCGTTCTCCAGGCCCGGGTATGGCGGCACGCGCGTCGGGGCGCTCAGCCCGGCGGCGTTCGCTCCGCTGGTGCGGGAAGTGTGCGAGTCCCTGAACATCGGAGAGGTGGCGGGGTCGGTCGGAGTGTCGTTCGGAGGAATGCATGCGGTGCACGCCGCGCTGCAGCCCGAGCTCGCGATCGAGCGCCTGGTGCTGCACAGCTGCGCCCCCTCCCGCCTCGACTACCCCGATACGGCGGCGGAAGCGATCGGCGGCCGCGTCGTCTTCTCCCCTCCGCTGGAGACTCTCGTGTGGCGCCTCCTGCATCGCTCCGTCGGCTCCGATGGAGGGCTTCGACGCATGATGGCACGTCTCTCCACGCGCCCCATCGACGAGTGGTGGGGTGACCTGACCGACGAGGACAGGAATGAGCTGCGCGCGCTGTTCCGCTCAATGCGCTCAGATTCCGGGTTCGCCCACGACCTTCGCCATGGCGGCCGCCACCACGCGAGCGAACGAGCATCCGCCCTCGCAAGAGTTGCCTGCCCGACCCTCGTGACCGCCTCCCGCCATGACGGCGGAGTGTCGTTCGACCACTCGGAAGACCTCGCCGCAGCGATCCCCGGTGCGCGCCTCATCGAAGTCGACACGTCGAGTCACATCTTCTGGATCGGCCCTGGGCGAGACCACCTCTCGTCCGTCGTCCGGTCATTTCTGCCTGAGTGACAGCACTCTGAAGCCGGTGCCGAACCCCGCGCGAAGAGCTGCTGCGTCGGTCGCCCCACGCCGCCGATGGCAAAGAAGAAGCCCCGACTGTTACCACACAGCCGGGGCGAGACGGATGAGAAGTCCGCCTATCCCCTCCAGCGTATCGCACTCCACACCTCGAAGACCGGGAAAGCCCTGGATGCCGCGCGGGGGTTGCATGACGCCGGACGTCATCGAGGGAAGAGCGGTCGCGTTCAGCCCGTTACCGTGTAGCGGGCCATGCCGCTGCGTGGCCGCCGACCGACGAGGAGAGCACGTGTCCGACTACTTCGACCGCACCGCCGACAAGACCTACACGCGGGTGTACAAGGCCGAGACCCCCGACATCCTCGCTGCGTTCGCAGCGTTCGACCAGGCGGTCTTCGCCACCGAGGGCCGGGAGATCCCGCTGAAGTACCGCGAGCTGATCGCCCTGGCGGTCGGCATCACCACGCAGTGCGTGTACTGCATCGACGGGCACTCGCAGAACGCGGTGCGCGCGGGAGCGAGCGAAGCGGAGCTCGCCGAGGCCGCCTGGGTCGCGACCGCGATCCGCGCGGGCGGAGGCTATGCGCACGGTCGGCTCGCGTTCAAGCTCGCCGACGACGCGCGCGTGCACCAGCACTGATTACGGGCATGACGATCCCCACTGCACTCGAGCGGGAGGCGCTGGAGTTCATCCGGGCGCTGATCCGGATCGACAGCGTCAACACCGGTGACCTCGCCACGATCGGCGATGGCGAGACCCGGGCGGCGCTGTTCGTCAAGGAGAAGCTCGAGGAAGTGGGCTACGAGGTGACTCTGGTCGAGCCGCGACCGGGGCGCGGCAGCGTCGTGGCACGGCTCCGCGGCGCCGACCCGGAGGCCGGGGCCCTCGTCGTCCACGCCCATCTCGACGTCGTACCCGTCGACGAGGCGGACTGGACGCATCCGCCCTTCGGCGCCGAGATCCACGACGGGATCCTCTACGGGCGCGGGGCCGTGGACATGAAGAACTACGCCGGCACGATCCTCGCGATCGCGCGCGCCTTCCGCAGGGAGGGGACCGTGCCCCGCCGCGACCTCATCTTCGCGTTCTTCGCCGACGAGGAGGCCGGGGGCGTGTGGGGCGCACGCTGGATCGTGAAGCACCAGCCGGAGCTCTTCGCCGGCGCGACGGAGGCCATCAGCGAGGTCGGCGGCTTCTCCATCCCCATCGACGCCGACCGCCGCGCGTACCTGGTGGCGACCGCCGAGAAGGGGGTCGCCTGGGCCACCGTCACCGCCCGGGGGCGCGCTGCGCACGGCTCGCGTCCGACGCCCGACAACGCGGTGGTGCGGCTCGCCCGCGCGGTGTCCGCCATCGGGGAGCACCGGTTCCCCGTCATCCGCACGCCCGCGCTGACCCGCTTCCTCGACACGTTCGGCGCGTATCGCGGGCTGGCCTTCTCGGACGAGAATCTGGATGCCGAGCTCGCCGAGCTCGGATTCGTCTCGTCGCTGATCGGGGCCACGACGCGCAACACGGTCTCACCCACTGTGCTGCTCGCCGGCGGAAAGACGAACGTGATCCCGGCCGAGGCGTCCGCGCGCCTCGACATCCGGATCCTCCCCGGTCAGAGCGAGGCACTTCGCGCCGAGCTCGCCGAGGTCGCGGGCGATGGGGTCGACATCGAGTGGGGTCGTGAGGTGGCGGCGATCGAATCGCCTCCGGATGCCCCGATCCTCGACGTCCTGCAAGCGGCGATCACCGCCGAGGACCCCGGCGGGCTCGTCGTGCCGTATCTTCTGCCGGCGAGCACCGACAACAAGCACCTCGCGCGACTCGGCATCCGGGGGTACGGCTTCGTGCCCCTGCGCGTTGCCTCCGACTTCGACGTCTTCGGCGAGTTCCATGCCGCGGACGAGCGGATCCCGGTCGACGCACTCCATTTCTCCACTCGGGTGACCGAGCAGATCCTGCGCACCGCCTGAGGCCCTCGCCACGCCGTTCCCCACCCGCTCGCCCACCCTGAATCGGACATCCCCATGACTTCTCGACTCGATCTGCAGCCCGACATCGACGTCCTCGACAACCCGGCCTGGCACTCCCTCAACGGCCCCCACTCGTCGTTCGCGATCGGCGGCGACCTGGCACGGCGCTACCCCGAAGACGTGGCGCCCTTCGTGGCTGTGCGGTCGTGGGACGACCCGCAGGTGTGGGATGCCCTCATCGAACTCGTCGGACCGGGCGCCGAGATCGGCGTCAACGGCGTCGACATCGCGCTTCCGCCCGGGTGGGAGGAGCTCGGGCGGGGAGCCGGCGTTCAGCTCGTCGAGACCGAGGCCCTGTCGACCCGTCCGGATGACGAGGCGATCCTCCTCGGCGCGGACGATGTGCCCGAGATGCTCGCCCTCGTGGAGCGCAACCAGCCCGGCCCGTTCCGCCCGCGCACGTACGAGCTCGGCCGCTACATCGGCATCCGACGCGAAGGGCGCCTCGTGGCGATGGCCGGCGAGCGCCTGCACCCGCAGGGATGGACCGAGATCAGCGCCGTGGCGACGGATGCCGAATACCGCCGCCAGGGCCTCGCATCGCGCCTCGTGCTGGATGTGGCCTTCCACATCCAGAGCAGGGGTGACCGCGCTCTGATGCATGCCGCCGCCACCAACGTCGGGGCGATCGCCGCGTACGAGCGGCTGGGCTTCACGCTGCGGCGGCACACCGTGTTCGCGGCCGTTCGCACACCCCGGTAGCCACCTCCAGCCGGCGCGGCCGCGAAGCAGGCGCCTCCCGCGGTCCCCTTCGTAACCGAACGTTGCGCTGCGCTACCCCGCATGACGTGCGGACTTGGGTCGCCCGAGACATCGCGCCACAGTGTGACGGGCGCGGGTTCCGCGCTTCCGGAAGGAGCCCTGGAGATGACCGAGCGAGTGCACATCGCGATCGCCCTCGATGGCGCGGGATGGCATCCCGCTGCCTGGCGCGAGCCGTCGGCACGCCCGACGGAACTGACCTCGCCGCGGTACTGGCGCGATCTCCTCGTGAGCGCCGACCGCCCGGAGATCGCCTTCGCCACGATCGAAGACGCCCTGAGCCTCGAGGGACGCTCGTTCGGAGAAGACAGCGAGCTTCGCCCCGATCGGGTTCGCGGCCGACTGGATGCCGTGCTTCTCGCGTCGTTCCTCGCGCCCCTCACGCAGACGATCGGGCTGGTCCCGACCGTCACCACGACCCATCCCGAGCCCTTCCACCTCGCCACCGGGCTCCAGACCCTCGACCACGCCAGCGGAGGCCGCGCGGGCGCACGGATCGTCGCGGGGTCCTCGCCGCAGGAGCGCGCGAACTTCGGTCGCCGCACCGACGGACCCACGGGCTTCCCGGCCTCCGGTCGCGTCGAGGACGACGGCGCCTGGGTCGCCGCGTTCCGCGAGGCCGGCGAGGTCGTCGAGGCGATCCGCGGCCTCGCCGACTCGTGGGAGGACGACGCGATCATCCGCGACCTCGAGACGGGCCGCTTCCTCGACCGCGAGCGGGTCCACAACCTCGACTTCTCCGGCGAGTTCTTCTCGATCACCGGCGCATCGATCGTGCCCCGTTCGCCGCAGGGTCAGCCGCTCATCACCGCGCTCGCGCATCAGACGATCCCCTACCGGTTCGCCGCCGAGCACGCCGATGTCGTCTTCATCACGCCGCAGGATGCCGGCGACGCCAGAGCGATCCTCGACGAGCTCGGCGAAGCGGCATCCGAGGTCCGGCTCGAGCCGGAACCTCTGCGCGTCTTCGCCGATCTGCTCGTCGTGATCGAGGAGACTGCACCCGCCGCGTCGGCCGCCTGGCACCGCCTGCAGGAGAACGACCCCCTCGTGACGGATGCCCGCATCGTGGTCGGCACGCCCGACGACGTGATCGCCGAGATCCGAGCTCTCGCCGAGGCAGGCGTCGACGGCGTCCGCCTGCGTCCGGCTCGCCTGCCCGCCGACCTCACGGCGATCACCGAGCACGTCGTCCCGCGCGCGAGCGCGGCCGGCATCCTCCATTCCGATCTCGCCACACCGACGCTGCGCGAGCGACTGGGCCTCCCCCGTCGAGCCAGCCGCTACGCCGCACAGGAGGTCTCCGCATGAGCCGTCGACAGATCCACCTCGCCGCGCACTTCCCGGGCGTCAACAACACGACGGTGTGGACCGATCCCTCGTCCGGCAGCCAGATCGACTTCTCGTCGTTCGAGCATTTCGCGCGCAACGCCGAGCGAGGGCTGTTCGACTACCTGTTCCTCGCCGAGGGCCTCCGGCTGCGCGAGCATCGCGGGCGGATCCATGACCTGGACGTCCTGGGCCGGCCCAACACGCTCGCGATCCTCGCCGCGATCGCCGCGGTCACCGAGCACATCGGTCTCGTGGGAACGCTCAGCACCACGTTCAACGAGCCGTACGAGCTCGCGCGGCAACTCAGCACCCTGGATCACCTCTCGAACGGCCGCGCAGGCTGGAATGCCGTCACCAGCTCGGATGCCTTCCACGGTGCCAACTTCCGTCGTGGCGGCTATCTCGCCCACGGCGATCGGTACCGCCGCGCCAGCGAGTTCGCCGCGCTGTCCAAGCAGCTCTGGTCGTCCTGGCGCGCGGATGCGATCGAGGCGGATGCCGAGTCCGGCGTCTTCCTGCGTGACCACGCGGTCGAGGTCGCGCGCCACCACACGGATCTCTTCGACGTCGACGCGCTGTTCGACGTGCCGGCCTCGCCGCAGGGCCGCCCGGTGATCGTCCAGGCCGGCGACTCCGCCGACGGTCGCGACTTCGCCACCGAGCACGCCGATGTCATCTTCTCCCTGCACACCGAGTTCGAGGACGCACAGGAGTTCTACCGCGACGTGAAGGAGCGGCTTCCCGCGGTGGGCCGCGAGGAGGACGACCTGAAGATCCTTCCGGCGGCGACCTTCGTCCTCGGCGACACGGCCGACGAGGCCCGCGAGCGCTCACGAGAGATCGCACTCGCCCAGGTGCGGCCGGAGACCGCGATCACCTACCTCGAGCAGGTGTGGAACCGCGACTTCAGCGGCTACGACCCCGACGGCCCGCTGCCCGATGTCGAGCCCGACACGGGCCCCGAGTCGGCGCAGGGCTTCGCCAATCGGCACGCGGCGGTGCGCGGCCGGATCGCGAAGCTTCGCGAGGTGGCGGATGCCGAGAAGCTGAGCATCCGGGACCTGATCATCCGGATCACGGCGAACCACACCTTCGTGGGCACGCCGCAGCACGTGGCGTCCGAGATCGACCGCTACGTGCAGGAGCGCGCCACCGACGGCTTCACCGTCGTGGGCCACCTGACCCCCCACGGACTCGATGAGTTCACCGACCGCGTCATCCCGCTCCTGCAGGAGCGGGGCTCGTACCGCACCTCGTACGACGAGGGTGCGACCCTCCGCGACCTGCTCGACCTTCCGTCGGTCGCGCAGCCCGTGCCGGTGAGCGGATGACGGCAGAGCCGACCCGTACGAACGCGCCCGCCCCGATTCGTCTGGTCTCGGTCGGGGGTGGGCCACGGGCCGCGATGCTGCTCGAGCGGCTCCTCGCGCACCTCGACGGCTCGAGCACGGCGGTGGACATCACCATCGTCGATCCGCATCCGCCCGGTGCGGGTCGGATCTGGCGGCGCGATCAGTCCGGCCTTCTCAAGCTCAACTCCATGGCGCAGGACGTCACGGTGTTCACCGACGACAGCTGCACCATCGATGGTCCTGTCCGGACCGGCCCGTCGCTGATCGAGTGGGCGGAGCGCGTGCGGAGCGGCATCCTGAAGGATGTCGACATTCAGGATGCCGGCGTCCTGGATGAAGTGCGTTCCCTCCGGGGCGACAGCTTTCCGACGCGTCGTCTGCAGAGCTTCTACCTGGACTGGTTCTGGCGCACGACGGCCGCCGCCGCGCCGGCAGCGGTGTCGGTGCGCTGGCGCGAGGACTCCGTCACGGCCGTGAGCGAGCAGGGCGCCGGCTACTCGATCGAGCTCGCCGGCGGCGACCGGCTCACGGCCGACGTCGTCGTGTACGCGGTGGGGCACAATGCCCGCCGGCCTGCCGAGTCCACCTCGGCGCTCGCCGACGAGGCGGCACGCCACGGCCTCACCTACATCCCGCCCGCTTTCACCGCGGATGCCGACCACTCGACGATCGCGGCCGGCGAGGACACGATCATCCGAGGGCTGGGCCTCGCCGCCGTGGATCTCATCGTCCTGCTGACGGAGGGGCGCGGCGGGTGCTTCGTCCGGAAGGCCGACGGGACGCTGGCGTATCTGCCGTCGGGAGACGAGCCGCGTCTGCACCTGGGGTCACGGCGGGGCGTGCCCTACCGCTCCAAGGTGTCGTCTGTTCTTCAAGGAGCGCCGCCGGAGCTCGGGGTCCTCACGAAGGAGGCGCTGAGCGGCCTGCTCGATCGGCCGGGTCTGGTGGACTTCGACACAGACGTCTGGCCCCTCATCGCCCGCGAACTCGTCTGGGCGCACTACCGCGAGCTCTTCACGGGACACCCCGAGCGCGTGCACGGCTCCTGGGCGGAGTTCCGCCGTCTGCTCGGCGACTACGCGGACGACGCCCCCGCGCTCGCCCGCGCGACAGCGGCCTTCGTGCCCGATCCGCTCGATCGCTTCGATGTCGCTCGGTTCGACCGTCCGCTCGGCGACGAGACGTTCGTCTCGGACGACGACCTTCAGGAGCGCATCCGCCGGCACATCGCCGACGACCTGACTGTGCGCACCACCCAGGATCGCAGCAGCGCCCAGGCCGTGTTCCTCGCCGCCCTCTTCTCGTTCATGGCCCTCGCCGACATTCCGACCGAACGCTGGAGCGCCCGCTCGCGCGCGGTCGCACTGCCCCTCACCTGGCACACCTTCTTCAGCTACCTCGCGAGCGGTCCCCCGTCGCACCGGCTGGAGGAGCTCGTCGCGCTGTCTCACGCGGGCATCGTGCATTTCCTGGGGCCCGAGGTCACCGTGCGGATCGACCCTTCCCGCGGGTTCGTGGCATCGAGCGCGCAGGCCCCTGGCGAGGTCACGGCGCGCACCCTCGTCGACGCGTGGCTGCCGGGCTCCGGCGCCGCGGTGAGCGAGAACCCTGCTCTGCGGCAGCTCGCGCTCTTCCACGGACGAGAGCTGCACGTCTCGGATGCCTCGTTCGCGGGCTCGCTCGGCCGCATCGAGGTCGGTCCGACGGGGCGGGTCCTGCGCCACGACGGATCTGCGCACGAGCGCCTGTTCGCGCTGGGTCCCTTCACCTCGCTCACCGAGTCGGGCGCCTTCACGCGCCCCCGCTCGAACGCGCTCTCGCTGCGGCAGACCGATGCGATCGCCGGCGAGATCGCCGCACAGCTCGGGCTGCTCTCGCGGACGGAGGCTCTGGCGTCCACCGACGCGTGGTCGGATCTCGACAGCATCCCGTCGCCGGAAGACGTCCTCGTCCTCGACTGACCCCGCCTGGCCCTTGGAGGCCGGATTTGCACTAACTCACACCGAGTGCAAAGATACACTCCATGTCAGATAGTGCAGATTCGCTTCGCGATCGTCGTCGCGTCGAGACCACTCGCAGTCTGATCAGGGTCGCACGCCACTACACCGCCGAGCGCGGACTCCACGGCTTCACCGTCGAAGAGCTGTGCAGCGAGGCCGCCGTGTCCCGCCGCACCTTCTTCAACTACTTCGCCTCCAAGGACGACGCGGTCCTCGGCCTCCCCCTCGACCGCTCGGATGCCGCAGCCGTGGCCCACTTCCTCACCTCGGGCGAGAACGGTCCGCGCATCTCGTCGACCCTCCTGACAGACCTCGCCGTGCTCGCCCAGGAGCGGTGGCAGGCGCTCGACATCGCACCCGACACCGTCGCCGACCTGCTGCGAGCGGTCGACAAGGAGCCGCGGCTGCTCGGACGGATGCTGGAGGCCGGCGTCGAGAGCGAGAAGTTCGACGTGCGCCTCATCGAGCAGCGCGAGAACCTGCCCGCGGGCGACCTCCGCGCCCAGGCCGCCGCCCAGGTCGTCGGCGCCATCGCGCGCGCCGCAACGGGCGAGTTCCTGCAGCCGGGCAACTCCGACACCTTCATCGACATCTTCGAGCGCCGCATCGTCGCTGCGCGTGACCTCTTCGCCACGCAAGCCACTCTGATGGGAACCCTGTGATGTCCACCGCCACCATTCCGACCTCCCGGTCGGTCGAGAGCCCGCTCCTGCTGACGCAGCGGCGGATCTGGATCATCTTCTCCGCGCTGATCGCGGGGATGCTGCTCTCCAGCCTCGACCAGACCATCGTCTCGACCGCGATGCCCACCATCGTCGGCGAACTCGGCGGCGTCTCGCACCAGGTGTGGATCTCGACCGCATACATCCTCGCGACGACGATCGTGATGCCGATCTACGGCAAGCTCGGTGACGTCCTCGGCCGCCGCCGCCTCTTCATCGCGGCGATCGCGATCTTCACCCTCGCTTCGGTCGGCTGCGCGTTCGCGAGCGACTTCTGGATGTTCGTCGTCTTCCGCGCCATCCAGGGCCTCGGCGGCGGCGGGCTCATGATCCTGTCGCAGGCGATCATCGCCGACATCGTGCCTGCCAACCAGCGCGGCAAGTACCTCGGACCGCTCGGTGCGGTCTTCGGCCTCGCCGCTGTCGCCGGCCCCCTGCTCGGCGGCTTCTTCGTCGATCACCTCACCTGGCAGTGGGCGTTCTACATCAACATCCCGGTCGGCATCGCCGCCTTCTTCATCGCCGTGTTCGCCCTCAAGCTGCCGAACAAGAAGGCCGAGAAGCCCATCGACTGGCTGGGCGTGGTCTTCCTCTCTGCCGCGACCACCTGCATCGTCTTCTTCGCCGACTTCGGCGGCTCGTCCGAGCAGGGCTGGGATTCCTGGTCGACGTGGGCGTGGGGCGCCGGGTTCGTGCTCAGCGCCGGGCTGTTCATCCTCACCGAGTCCCGCGCGGCCGACCCGATCATGCCGCTGTCGATGTTCCGCAACCCGATCTTCGTCAACGCCACCGCCATCGGCATGGCGATCGGCATCGGGATGTTCGCGGCGATCGGCTTCGTTCCGACCTTCCTCCAGATGTCGTCGGGAACGTCGGCCGCGGCATCCGGTCTGCTCATGCTCCCGATGATGGTCGGCGTCATGGKCACCGCGATCGGCTCGGGACTCCTCATCACCAAGACCGGCCGCTACAAGTTCTTCCCGATCGCCGGCACGTTCATCGTCGGCGTCGCGATGATCCTGATGACGACCCTCAGCGCCTCGACTCCGATCTGGCTGATCTGCGTCTACCTGTTCCTCTTCGGCGTCGGTCTCGGCTGCATCATGCAGGTCGTCGTGCTGATCGTTCAGAACGCGGTCCCGGCCTCCGACATCGGAACCGCGACCTCGACGAACAACTACTTCCGTGAAGTGGGCGCGGCGCTCGGCACCGCGGTCTTCGGAACCCTGTTCACCACCCGCCTCACCGAGAACCTGACGAAGGTGTTCACCGATGCCGGAGCGTCGGCCGATCAGGCCGGCGAAGCCACCGCGACCATCGACCCGTCCGCCCTGAACGACCTGCCGCAGGCTCTGCGCGACGGCGTCGTCACCGCCTACGCGGACGCCCTGGCCCCGGTGTTCTGGTACCTCGTGCCGTTCATCGCGGTCGCCTTCGTGCTGGCGCTCTTCCTCAAGGAGATCCCCCTCTCGGACGTCGCCGGGCTCGTCGCGCGCGGCGAGGCGATCGGCGGCGAAGAGGCCGAGCGCCTCGAGGCCGAGCAGCGAGCTGGAGCTTCGGGTGCCCGCATCGGCGATGCGAGCACACCCCCGGCAGGCGAAGACGAGCTCAGCGTCCGCTGACGCTGATCAGGCCCGCCCCGTCGAACGGACCGGGCGGGCCCGATCAGACCAGGCCGTGCAGGCGGAACGCGACCGCGACGCCGTCCTCGTCGACCGAGGACGTGATCTCGTCCGCACGTTCCTTCACCGCGGCATCCGCGTTCCCCATGGCGATCGCGAGCGCCACCACGTCGAACATCTCGAGGTCGTTGGCGCTGTCTCCGATCGCGACGGTGTCGGCCATGCTGAGGCCGAGCTTCTGCACGAGCCGGACCACCGCCGAGCCCTTGTTTATCCCGGCGAGGGTCACCTCACCGCCGGCCTCGCCGAGGTACGGGATGGTGCCGGTGATGACGTGGAAGCGGTCGCCGACAGCATCCCGGACCTGCGCGAAGGTCGTCTCGTGCTCGCCGAAGAAGCTCGCCTTCGCGACCGCGTCACGGGGTGCGGGACCGCGGTAGGTGAACTCCCGCGCCATGCGCGCACCCTCGCCCTCGTCATCGCCGAGATGGATGCCGATCCGGCCGAAGATCGGCGTCAGGCGCTCGAGCAGGCCTTGGCTGGGGTAGACGCCCTCGTATCCCTGCATCGCGTACTCGACCCCGCGCGCATGGAACAGCTCGGACAGCTCGTCGACAGCTGCAGCGGGCATCGTGCTGCGCCCCACGAGCTCTCCGCCGTGCTCGATGAATCCGCCGCTCGCCGAGATCACTCCGTCGAAACCGAGATCCGTCACATTGGCGGGGATCTCGACGGGCGAACGTCCGGTGCTCAGGAAGAGCAGATGCCCGTTGGCGCGGGCAAGCCTGACCGCCTCGGCGACCGCGGGGGAGAGCTGCTGGTCGTGGCCGACGAGCGTTCCGTCGACGTCGAGGAAGACGATGCGGCTGCTGGTCATGCCTCGATTCTGGGCCCTCATGCCCCCTCGACGGCCACCGTTCCGGGATCCCGGGCATCGGGATCGTGCCCGATCCGCTGCTCGCGGGTCTTCCGCACCGTCAGGTAGAGGCGATGCGCGGTGATCACGAGCGCGAGCCAGGCGAGGCCGAGGCAGAAGGCCGCAAGGACATCGGTGAACCAGTGGTGCCCGAGATACACCCGTGTCGACGCGATGGTCAGTGCGAAGGCGAAGGCGACGGCGCCGATCGTGATCCTGCTCCACTGATGGTGCCGGCGCAGGATGAGGAGGTACGCGATGATCCCCGCGATCACCACGGCGTTGAGCGTGTGGCCGCTGGGGAACGAGGGCGAGCTCTCGAAGGGAGGCACCGCGTCGGCGAGCGACGGACGCGTCCGGCCGATCAGCCGCTTGCCCACGACCGTCATCAGGAGCGACCCCGTGCCCGCCGCGAGGATCAGGATCACCGGGGTCCAGGAGCGCCGCCGGAGGGCGAGCACGACCATCACGACGATGGCGATGATCGGCATGACGATGACGCCGCCCAGGTCGGTGAAGGCCGTTGCGGCGACATTGAGCCAGGGCGAGCGGATGCCGATCGCGGCGTCGAGCATCGGCTCGTCGAGGCCCGCGACACCGTCGGATTCGGTCACGGCCTCGTACACCTGGGCAGCGGCCGCCGCGAGAGCGACCACGGCGACCATGCCGATGAGCAGCGTGACGACAAGAGTGGCATGGGGTCCGAGCCACGCATCGATCCGATGCGCGAGGGCGGCGAGCCTGCGCCCGAACGGGGTGTACCAGGTGGCGAGGTCCTTACCACCGACCACCCGGTCCTGTGCGAGTTCCCCCGCGACGCCCTTCTCCGGCTGCCCGCTGGGCGTATCGGTCACTGCTGTGCCCCTCTGGTCTTCGCCGGCTGCGCGCTTCGTTCATCCGTCACTGTTGTTCCGCCTTCATCTTCGCCGGTCGTGTGCCGAGCAGCACATTGAGCCCCCAGCCCAGAATGGTGATGAGGATCACCGCGCCCATCATCGAGAGCAGCTGGGGGAGCGTCGTCAGGATTCCCAGGCTCACGATCAGCGTGGATGCCCCGGCCGGCGGATGCGGCAGCTTGAGCAGCGTCAGCACCAGGGTGGTGAGCACGACCGACAGCGTCCCGGCCATCACGTAACCGGGGGTCAGGCCTCCGATGGGTGCCGGCTGCTGCCCGGCGAGCCCGAAGGCCAGGAAGCAGGCGATTCCGGCCAGAATGCCGACGCCGTGCCCCACGATCGTGTTCAGCGGGCGGGACGCCGGCTGCTCCGGAGCCTCGAAGAACAGCATCACCGTGGGACCGAGACTGGGGAAGAGCCACGGCTGGTGCGTCAGCAGTCCGACGACCCCTGTCGCGGCGAGCACGACGATGGTGAGCACGACCGCGTACCCGGCGGCGCCGACGGCGCCGAACCGCTCCTTCGACCGCTCGAGCAGGCTGGGCGCGCTCATGATGCCACGATCAGCGCCTGCGGCGCCGCCTGCTTCAGTCGCGTGCTGAGCCACGCGAGCTGCACTGTCGTCTCACCCTCGCAGTCCTGGACGATGCCCACCAGCTCGCTGTCGCGCAGGCCCTCTGCGGCCTGCTTGACGGCGGTCCAGGTGATGTCGACCAGGCTCGCCAGAAGGTAGAGGTCCTGCAGGTCGCGCAGCAGGCCGAGGGGCCCGCTGCGCGTGGACGAGAGCCCCGCCGCGTGCAGCCGCTCGGGCTCATCCGCGGGCTTCTCGCCGTACCGCTCGATGACCGGGGCGAGGGCCGCGACATGCTCGTCGCACTTCGCCGCGAGCGTCTGGCAGAGATGGAACACGTCGGGCTCGTCGCCGTGACCCCGCGCGACCTCGCGGAACGATTCGGCGAGCGCCCTCTCGGATCCTTCGAGGAGACCGAGGTAGACCGGCAGCAGCATCAGGATTCCTTCCTCATCGGTGACGTCGGCGCGATCCGCTCGCCCCGCATCGGGGACGTCGGCGTTATCCGCTCGCCCCGCATCGGGGACGTCGGCGTCATCCGCTCGCCCCTTATCGGTGACGTCGGCGCGATCCGCTCGCCGGCGTCGGCATCCGCTCCCCCGACCGTTGCGGGAACCGCGGTGGGTGCGGCGGGCCGCGATGCCGTGGTGGTCGGAGCGGGTGCGGGTGCATCGGCAGCTGACAGCCACTCGACCCGCACCGCCGCGTTCTTGAACAGCGGCTGCTTCGACACGGGGTCCCACTCGGTGATCGTCAGCTCGTTCGCAGCAGTGGGCCTGCCGTCCGGCGCAGAATCACCGGCATCCCAGTACCCGTAGTGGAAGGGGGCGAACACCGTGCCCTCGCGCACATCGCCGACGCGGGCCGGAGCGATGATGGTGCCGCGACGGGAGTGGACGCCGACGATGTCGCCTTCGCCGACGCCGAGGCGCTGGGCATCCGCTTGCGACAACTCGACCCAGGCGGCGGGGGCGGCACGGTTCAGCTGACGAGCGCGGCCGGTGCGGGTGCGGGTGTGGAAGTGATAGGCCGTCCGCCCGTTGGTGAAGATCAGCGGATAGGCGGCGTCGGGCGGCTCGTGCGGCGGAGAGTACTTCGCCGCCTTGATGATCGCGCGGCCGTGGGTCTCGAGTGCGCGGAACTTCTCCTCGCCGAGTTCCGCTCCGGTCACGAGGTCGTGCCCGAAGTTCTCGCAGTAGTCCGGCTCGCTCGGGAACACCCCGTCGCTGTACAGCCGCTCGAGCCCGTCGGGGTGCTCGTCGTTGCACGGCCAGGGGATGCCGCTCGGCCCCCTCAGACGCTCGTAGCTGAGACCCGTGTAGTCGCAGGGGCGGCCGCGACTGCACTCCTGCCAGGCGCGGAAACCGTCCTCCGGCCCGTCCCATTCCAGCAGGGGGCGCCCGGACAGGGTCGTGAAGCCCATCCGCCGCGAATAGTCCAGGAAGATGTCGAGGTCGCTTCGCGCTTCGCCCGGCGGGTCCACGGCCTTCTCGGACAGGTGCACCACGCGGTCGGCATTCGTGAAGGTGCCCGTCTTCTCTCCCCAGCCCGCGGCCGGCAGGACCACATCCGCGTAGGCGGTCGTCTCCGTGAGGTAGAGATCCTGCACCACGAGGAAGAGGCTCTCCTTCGCCAGGATGCCGCGGATCCGCTCGAGTTCGGGCAGCGAGACGGCGGGGTTCGTCGCCGACACCCACAGGAACTCGACACTCCCCTGCTCGGCGTAGCGGAAGATCTGCATCGCGTGCGTGGGAGGCGCCCAGTGCGGGATGACGGCGGGGTCGACGTCCCAGAGCGCCGCGAGCTCCTTGACGTGCGAGGAGTTGCTCCAGTTGCGGAAGCCGGGAAGGTCGCCGTCCGCGCCGCACTCGCGATTGTTCTGCGCTGTGGGCTGACCGTTCATCTGAAGGATGCCGCAGCCCGGGGCGCCCAGCATCCCGCGCAGCAGGTGCAGGTTGTTGACCTGGCACGAGGCGGCGGTCGCCTGGTTGGACTGGTAGAAGCCCTGGAGCACGGTCGAGAGCACGCGCTCGCTCGTCCCGAAGATGCGCGCGGCCTCGCGCACGTCGTCGGCGCTCACTGCGCACGTCTCGGCAACGGCCTCGGGGGTCCACGGCGCGATCGCCTTCTGGAGCGCGTCGAAGCCCACGGTGTGCGCCGCGACATAGTCCTCGTCAACCCAGCCGTTCGCGATGACCTCGCGGATCAGGCCGTTCATGAGCGCCACATTGGTGCCCGGCTTGATGGGCAGATGCACGTCGGCGACGCGGGCGACCTCGGTGTCGCGGGGGTCGACGCACACCACGAGCGGGCGGTCAGGGCCCGCGAGGCGGTCGAGCACCCGCGCCCAGAGCACCGTCTGCGTCTCCGCCATGTTGTGGCCGTAGAGGAAGATCGCGTCGCAGTGGTCGATGTCCTCGTACGTGCCCGGCTGGCCGTCAGCTCCGAAGCTCTCCTTCATGGCGGTCGCCGCGGTCGCGGTGCACAGGCGCGTGTTGCCGTCCATGTGCGGGGTGCCGATTCCGGCTTTGCCCACGATCGCGAGCGCGTAGTACTCCTCGAGGAAGAGCTGTCCGCTCGTGTAGAAGGCGTGGCTGAGCGGCCCCTTCTCGTCGAGCAGCGCGCGGCTGCGCTCGACGATCCGCGTCATGGCGGTGTCCCAGTCCGTCTCGACGAGCTCCCCGTCGACGCGGATCAGGGGCTTGGTCAGCCGATCGGGGTTGCTCACTCCCTGCCACGATCCGAAGAGTCCCTTGGGGCCGAGGCGGCCGTGGTTCACGCGGTCGCCGGCACGGCCCCGCACTCCCACCATGCGGCCGTCCTTGACGGCGATGTCGCACGCGCAGCCGTTGCTGCAGAGGGTGCACGCCGACTGCACCCACCGGTCGACGTCCTCGTCCCCGAGGCCCTCCGCAAGCTTCTGATCGACACGGATGGGCCAGTCCTGTCCACGACCGAAGGGGGTCCGTCCTCCCCAGATGTCGGCGATCCTGTCGACCATGCGCTCCCCCGCTCTCGTTCTCCGGCCTGCCCTGCGTCGGGAGCGTCCTCATGACGCGCAAACCTCAGGCAGGCGCTGCCTCCGATCATCGGTCCGCCTCACAGCAATCGGCAGGGGCTTGCGGAGCGTGCGCGTTGGTGGCAACGCGGGCTGATTTCGAGGGATGTACACAACGGCGGGGATCGTGCCCGGCGCGCGGGACAGGGGTCGGCGCGTCGCCCGAAATCCCCGCCGTTGTGCACAGGATGCCGGCAGCGCCGAGTCGAGCCGCCCCTCTGACCGGATGCAGCTCAGGCCTCGCGCGCGGTTCCGGGATCCCCCTGATTCCGAGGGGCTTGTACACAACCGCGGGGATCGTGCGCGGCGCGCGGGCCACGGGTCGGCGCGTCGCCCGCATTCCCCGCCGTTGTGCACGGGATGCCGCCGCCCAGCGGCCACGCGCAACTCAGGCGCGGAAGAACTCGACGCCCAGATCCGGGTGGTCGACGAAGACGCCGTCGATGCCGGCATCCCGGATCACCGACCACTCCGACTCCCAGTCGCCGAACGCGGACGGGCCGCCCTTCCCTCGGAACTGCCCGACGAGGAAGGCGTTCTCGGGCCGACAGGTCCAGGTGAACACCTGCAGCCCGCGCGCGTGCGCGTCCGCGACGACGTCGGTCGGCCCCGTGATCCGGCCCAGCCGGTCGGGCGCGAGGATCATGCGGCGATCGACGCTGATCCCGTCGACATTGCCGATGAGCGCGTCGAGCCCCGCCGGCGCCGCCGTCTGCGCATACGTGAGCGCGGCCTTGCCCTGCACCGAGGCGAGGTCGAACGGACGCCCACCCGACTCGAGCAGATAGATGTAGGCGCCCCGGATGCCGCGCTCCCGCAGCTGCCCGAGCACCGTCGACTCGAACGACTCGATGATCAGCGGCAGCTCGCCGCTCGCCCAGCCGGCGGCGTGGAGCTCGTCGTCGATGAGGGCGGCCAGGTCCCAGCCCAGGCCGCCGAAGTAGGTCGCGTGCTTGATCTCGAGGACGACGCCGATCTCGCGTCCCTGCTCGAGCGAGGCATCCCGCACGAGGTCGAGCACATCGCGCAGGCTGAGGATGCGCTGCTGATCGTCGAAAGTCGCGCTCGTCTGCCGGATCTTGGGCAGCCGCTCCCGGCAGCGCAGCGTCGCGAGCTCATCCCACGTGAAGTCCTCGGTGAACCAGCCGGTGAGGTCCGCGCCGTCCACGGTCTTCGTCGTGCGTCGATCCGCGAATTCGGGCCGGGTGGCGACATCCGTCGTCGAGCCGATCTCGTTCTCGTGCCGCACGACGAGCACGCCGTCGCGCGAGACCACGATGTCGGGCTCGACGGCATCGACCCCCATGGCCAGTGCGAGGTCGTACGAGGAGCGGGAATGCTCGGGCCGGTAACCGGGAGCACCGCGATGCCCGATGACGAGTGGGCGAGGACGCGGCATGCGCCCCAGGGTAGTCCGCGGTCGCATGCCCACGTCCTCGGTGTCGCTCCCTCAAAGGGGTCTCACAGACCAGACCGGAGGAAGGGTGCCCTGATTCGGTTATCGTTGAGCCACAGCACCGTGCTGCAACCTACTTATGGAGTGTGATCGGGAATGGCGTCGTCTAACCCCGCATTCAACAACCCCGCCTTCCAAGACCCGCGCGCCGTCAAGACCTACCCGGGTGGCCCGCAGGCTGCCAACCTGGGCGGCCCGACACAGTACGCCTCGACGTCGCACGCGGGAGTGAATGCCGCCGCCAATGCGCAACTCGAAGGCGCCTTCGTCGCTCCGTCGGCGAACGCCATCGACACCGGCCGCATGACGGTCGAGGACACCGTCCTCAAGACCCTCGGGCTCTTCGCCGTCCTCCTCGTCGCCGCTGTCGGCGGCTGGGTGTGGACCATGTCGCCGGTCACGGTGGCGAACCCCTACCCCACAATGACGCCGTGGATCGTCGGGGCGCTCGGCGGCTTCGTGCTCGCGATGGTCATCGCCTTCGGTTCGCGCAAGAAGATCCGCCCCGCGCTGATCTTCGGCTACGCGCTGTTCGAGGGCATCTTCGTCGGCGCCATCTCGGCATACTTCGAGTTCCTGTGGCCCGGCATCGTCGTCCAGGCGACGATCGCGACGCTCGCTGTCGTCGGCGTGACGCTGGCGCTGTTCGCGAGCGGCAAGGTGCGTGCCTCCAAGCGCGCCACCAAGGTGTTCATGATCGCGATGATCGGCTACCTCGTGTTCGCCCTCATCAACGTGGGCCTGATGCTCTTCAACGTTCCGATGGCAGCCGGCCCGTTCGGCATCTACAGCCAGGAGGTCTTCGGCATCCCCCTCGGCCTCATCATCGGCGTCCTCGTCGTCATCATGGCGGCGTACTCGCTCGTGCTCGACTTCGACCAGATCCAGCGGGGTGTCCGCAACGGCGCACCGCGTCAGCTCGGCTGGCTCGGCGCGTGGGGCATCATGGTGACGGTCGTGTGGCTGTACATCGAGATCCTGCGCATCCTCGCGATCCTGCGGGGCAGCAACTAGTCACTCTGTCTGCGCAAGAAGGGCCGTCCCCGTCGGGCGGCCCTTCTTCGTTCCCGGGCGCAACGGGCACCCGCCGTCCCCGCGCGCGTCCCCGCCGCTCGGCGGGCGGCCTCCCTCCGGCTCACGGTGGTACGAACTCAGGCTGAGATGCCCTTTCGCGCCCCCAAGCCGCCCGAATTGCCCGCTCAGCCTGAGTTCTTCACCGGACGCGCCCGAACCCGCGGTCGCGGCCTCCCTCCCCGCCGCTCCGCCGGCGCCCTCCTTCCGGCTCACGGTGGTACCAACTCAGGCTGAGATGCGCTTTTACGCCGGCAAGCCGCTCGAACCACCCGTTCAGCCTGAGTTCGGTGCAGAGCTCGTCCGCAACCCCTGGCCCCGGCATCCGTCCGCGCCGTAGCGTTGGCCCCGTGAGTCCGTCGTCCAAGTCCGAAGCCTTCCTCGAGGTCGAGGGCCGCGACGTCCGCGTCTCGAGCCCCGACAAGATCGTGTTCCCGGAAGTCGGGGTGACCAAGCTCGAGCTCGTCGAGTACTACCTCGCGGTCGCCGAGGGTGCCCTGCGTGGCGCCGCCGGGCGCCCGATGGTGCTCAAGCGCTTCGTGAAGGGCATCGACGCCGAGCCCTTCTTCCAGAAGCGCGTGCCCGAGAACCACCCGGACTACATCGAGACCGCAACCCTGCACTACGCCTCGGGTCGATCGGCTGAAGAGGCGGTGATCCGGGATGCCGCCGGCCTCGCGTGGGTTGTCAACCTCGGCTGCCTCGACCTGAACCCGCACCCCGTGCGCGCAGAGGACCTCGAACACCCGGACGAGCTGCGCATCGACCTCGACCCGATGCCCGGCGTCGAGTGGCGGCAGATCGTCGACGTGGCGATGGTCGCGCAAGAGGTGCTCGACGACTGCGGCCTCGTCGGCTGGCCCAAGACGAGCGGCTCGAGGGGACTTCACATCCTCGTGCGGATCGCCCCGCAGTGGGATTTCCGCGACGTCCGCCTCGCGGCCGAGACGCTCGCGCGCGAAGTCGAGAATCGTGCGCCCGGCCTGGCGACCGCGCGCTGGTGGAAGGAGGAGCGGGGCGAGAGCGTGTTCGTCGACTTCAACCAGAACGCCAAGGATCGCACCGTCGCCTCGGCCTACTCCGTGCGGGCGCTGCCCGATGCGCGGGTCTCGACACCGCTCGGCTGGGATGAGGTCGGAGAGTGCCGGCCCGAGGAGTTCACGGTGCGGACGATTCCCGCCCGGTTCGCCGAACGCGGAGATCCGCACGCCGGCATCGACGACGCCGTCGGAACCCTCGATGGCCTGCTCGCCCTCGCGAAGGAGCTGGGCCCGGCCGAGAAGCCGCCGCGGGCAGGGGACGGCACCGGTCGGCGCGTCTCGACGATGCCGCTCATCGAGATCGCCCGGACGAAGCAGAAATCCGAAGCCCTCGCGGCGCTGCAGGCCTGGAACGAGCAGCACCGCGAGGTCGTGCCGCACCTGAACCCCGCGGACGTGATGATCGACGGGATGCGCGGCTCGAGTTCGCTCTGGTACCGCGTTCGGATCAACCTGCAGCACGTTCCCGAGGCCGAGCGCCCCGCGCAGGGCCCGCTCCTGGCCGACTACGATCCGTGGGCGGGCAAGGTGTGGCCGGGTCAGGAATGACCGACGGACGGCCGCGCCTCGCCATCCTGCCGAGCTGACCCGCCGACAGGACTCTGAAGAGCGGCCCGCACGGCGTCGCCCATCGCCTGCATCGAGGCCCCGACGTCCATGATCTTCGCGGCGGCGAGCGCGTCCACGGAGAGACGGGCGCGCAGGGCGCGGTCGCCGATGACTTCGCCGAGCGTGGTGGCGAGGGCGGAGACGTCCCCGTCGGGCACGAGCATCCCGCCCCCCTGGCGGAGCGTGTCGCGAGGGCCATACGGCATGTCATAGCTCACGACCGGCACGCCCGCGGCGAGCGCCTCGAGGACGACCAGCGGCTGACCTTCGTTCGTGCTCGCCAGGACGAAGACGTCCGCTTCCGACCACGCCAGGGCGGTGTCCGAGGCGTGGCCCTTGAACTCGATGGCATCCGCGATCCCGAGCTCGGCGGCGAGCGCTTCGAGCTCGGCGCGCTGCGCACCGTCGCCGTAGACGTGCAGATGGGCTTCGGCACGGTGCTCGTGAACCGCGGCGAGCGCCCTGATCGCGTGGTCGACCCGCTTGCGAGGGATGAGCGAATTGAGCACGAGGATGCGGCCGGGCACGGGGTCGGGCGCGAGACCGGATGACTGCGGAGCCGGGTGCGGCACGACAGCCGAGCGGATGCCGCTCCCCACCCGCCGCTCGACATCCCGCTGCTGGCTCTCGGTGAGCCAGAGCACGGCGTCGAAGCGGTCGGCGACATGGAACCAGCGCTGCCACGCGGCATCCATCGGCGAATCCCAGGTGAAGGGAGCCAGCACGTGGCAGGCGTGGGTGGTGTGGAGGATCCGGATGCCGGGGTCCAGCGCCGGCTGACCGGCGGCGACAAGCGCCTCCCCCACCTGACGCGCTTCGCAGACGAGCACGACGGGCTCGTCCAGCGGTGCGGTGATGCTGTTGATCCAGGCGCGGTAGAGCCCCGCGAAGCCCGGCAGCCAGCCGGCCGCGCCAGCGTCGTTCCAGACGCGGACGGGCGCCCCGGCGAGATGCCAGGCCGGGTCGCCGCTGATGACCGGCAGCTCGAGCACGGTCCGGCCGTCATCCCCGAGGATGGCGCGATACTCCCCCTCGTATTCGGGGATCGGCTCCGAGAGCGCGGCATCGCGCAGCCAGGAAGGGTCGGTACGGGCATCGTCGAAGAGGTTCCGCAGCCGGTCCGGATGGGGGAGCAGCCCGCGGCGCACCCACTCGGCGCGGTCGGCGTCGTGGTCTGCGCTCTCTCCCGGGTCGATCGTGAGGAGGAGCGGATCGGCGCCCGTCGCCGCCATGTCGAGCGCGCGGCGCAGCACCGAGATCGTGAAGCCGCCGTCACGGTCGGGGATCAGCCGGCTCGCGAGCACGAGGTAGCGCGCGTCAGGCAGCAGGTCGGTCACCGGTCCATCCTCCCCCACCCCGCCCCTCCCGTTCTGCTCAGAGCGGAAGGGCTGTGAGCCGCCGGCATCCGGGATCTATCGTGACCCCATGGCCGAGATCATCCCGCTGCCGACGAAGAAGCCCCGCGAAGCACAGGCGCTCGAGCCGTTGTGGCGCGATGCGCTCGGTGATCTCCTCCGCCGCCTCCGGCACGAGCGCGGCGAGCGCCTCGCCGACACGGCTGATCGCGCCGGCGTCTCGCCCCAGTACCTCTCCGAGATCGAGCGCGGGCTCAAGGAGCCCTCCAGCGAGATGATCGCCGCTGTCGCCGGAGCGCTCGACGTGACGCTCGTCGACCTCACGCTGGGGGTCGCCGACGACCTGCGCGCTCGCACGGCTGAGCGCGCAGCCGTCGGCTGCCGTGCCGGCTACACCCTCGCGGCCTAGCCGGGCCGGTCCCCTCTGCAGAACTCCGTCGAATCGCACACCGGGCTCCCGACCGGCCCCGCGATGACAGGCCCGCGACAGGCGCGGCGTGCGATTCTTCCGGAGTTATGCAGACCGAGGTCAGCCCAATGCCGCGCCGCCCCGCGCCCGCCGCGCCGCGGCCGKCCGCGCCGGTCGCCGCCTGKCCGCGCCCGTCCCCTCTGCAGAACTCCGTCGAATCGCACACCGGGCTCCCGACCGGCCCCGGGATGACAGGCCGACGGGCGGCGCGGCGCGCGATTCTTCCGGAGTTGCGCAGACCGAGGTCAGCCCTGGGCCACTCCACCCCGCTCCAGCACGAGGTCGGCAAGGCCGTAGGCGACAGCATCCGGAGCCGTGAAGATGCGGTCTCGATCCGTGTCGGTGCGGAGCTTGGCGACGTCCTGCCCGGTGTGGCGGGCGAGGATCCGCTCGACGTCGCCGCGCACCCGCACCAGCTCGTCGGCCTGCAGGATGAGGTCCGGGATCGCACCGCGCCCCTGCCCCGCAGGCTGGTGCAGCACGACCCGGGCGTGCGGCAGCACCGCGCGCTTGCCGGCCGCGCCCGCAGCGAGCATCACGGCGCCGACGCCGATCGCCTGCCCGACCACGGTCGTCGCGACATCCGGCCTCACGTGCTGCATCGTGTCGTAGACCGCGAGCATCGCCGCCGGGTCGCCGCCCTCGCAGTTGATGTACAGCTGGATGTCGCGGTCGGGGTTGTCGGCGTCGAGGTGCAGCAGCTGAGCGATGAGGGCGTTCGCCACGCCCGCGTCGATGCCCGTGCCGAGGTAGACGACCCGCTCGGTGAGCAGGTGCGAGTAGACGTCCATGATGCGATCCCCGCGGGGATGCTGCGCCACGACGCTGGGGATCGTGTACGAGGTCATGCCGTGCCTCCGTTGCGTTCCGTCACTCTGCGTTGTTGCATGTCCCGATTTCTGCACTCCGCCCGCCCTCCAGGACGCAGAAAGTGGGACACGGTGAGCCCGGTCATGCCGCCACCTCCTCGGCGCCGACGCTGAGGCCGGCCGGGCGCCGGCGCCGCGGCACCACCTGGCCGAACTCGGCGACGATGCCGTCAATGAACCCGTAGTCCAGCGCCTGCTGCGCGGTGTACCAGCGGTCGTGGAGGGAGTCCTCGAAGATCCGGGTGACGGGCTGGCCGGTGTCCTCGGCGATCAGCGCGAGGACGGTGTCGCGCATATGCCGCAGGTCGTCGGCCTGCACCTCGACTTCGCCGGCCGAGCCGCCGATGCCGGCCGATCCCTGATGCATCAGGATCCGGGCGTGCGGCAGCGCCCGCCGCTTGCCCCTCGCACCGGCCGACAGCAGGAACTGCCCGGCGCTGCACGCGAGACCGAGGGCGAGCGTCGCGACATCGTTGGGGACGAGCCGCATCACGTCACGGATCGCCAGCATCGACGGCACCGAGCCGCCGGGCGAATGGATCCACAGCGCGATATCGGATGCTTCGTCCTCGGCCGCGAGCGCGAGCAGCTGCGTCGCGATCAGCGTGCCGTTGTCATCATCGAGCGGGCCATCCAGCACGAGCACGCGCTGATGGAACAGCTCGCGCCGGGCTTCCGCCCCGAACAGGGGGATCTTTCCGTCTTCTGCCATGCCCCCAGCATCCGCGCCGCGACAGGTGAGCGCTCCCCGATCCGCCTCCAGCCGCTCCGCCCCCAGCAGAGCTCACCCTCAGAACCACCTCGACCCGCCGAGCGGCTCCCAAGCCAGGGCTGCGACCCACACCAAGCACGGCAGCCGAGGCAAGGGCATGCCGGCGGACTGCTCAGCTGCCCGTGCCCCCTCGCCGACACTGAAGCCCCGCCCGGCGCCGCGCTCAGCCCCCTGAACGCCAGAACACTATTCAGCTGCCCGTGCCCCCTCGCCGACACCGAAGCCCCGCCCGGCGCCGCGCTCAGCCCCCTGGACGCCACAGCACTATTCAGCTGCCCCGTACCCTCTCGCCGACACCGATCCCCCGCCCGGCGCCGCGCTCGGCCGACCTGAAGCCACAGCGACACCGAGGCCCCGCCCGGGCGCCGCGCTCAGCCGACCTGAAGGCACAGCGACACCGAGGCCCAGCCCAGCGCCGTGCTCAGCCGACCTGAGGGCCCGCGGGAGCGCCCACGCCGGCCCCGCAGCGCAGGCCCCGAAATCTGATCCGGATTCTCAAGGAGAGCCGACGACGACAACCCCACCCACCCGCGGGAATCACGAGAAACTCACTCCCATTCAATGGTCCCCGGGGGCTTGGACGTCACGTCGAGGACGACCCGGTTGACCTCCCGCACCTCGTTCGTGATGCGGTTCGAGATGCGCGACAGCACGTCGTACGGCAGACGCGTCCAGTCCGCGGTCATCGCATCTTCGGACGACACCGGACGGAGGACGATCGGATGCCCGTAGGTGCGGCCGTCGCCCTGCACGCCGACCGAGCGGACGTCGGCCAGCAGCACGACGGGGCACTGCCAGATCTCGCCGTCCAGGCCCGCCTTCGTCAGCTCTTCGCGGGCGATCGCGTCGGCGTCACGCAGAATCTCGAGGCGGTCAGCGGTGACCTCACCCACGATCCGGATGCCGAGGCCGGGGCCCGGAAAGGGCTGGCGGCCCACGATCTCCTCCGGGAGGCCGAGCTCGCGGCCGATCGCGCGCACCTCGTCCTTGAACAGGGTCCGCAGCGGCTCGACGAGGTCGAATTGCAGGTCCTCGGGGAGTCCGCCGACGTTGTGATGCGACTTGATGTTGGCCGTGCCTGTGCCGCCACCGGACTCGACGACGTCGGGGTAGAGCGTGCCCTGCACCAGGAAACGGATCGGCTCACCATCGGCCGCGGCCTCGGCCACCAGGGCTTGCTCGGCGGCTTCGAACGCGCGGATGAATTCGCGGCCGATGATCTTGCGCTTCTGCTCGGGGTCGCTGACACCTTCGAGCGCGCTCAGGAACTGCTCGCGCGCATCGATGGTGATGAGGCGCACGCCGGTGGAGGCGACGTAGTCGTTCTGGACCTGCTCGCGCTCGCCCTTCCGCAGCAGGCCGTGGTCGACGAAGATCGCGGTCAGCTGGTCGCCGACGGCCCGGTGCACGAGCGCGGTCGACACTGCGGAGTCCACCCCGCCCGACAGGGCCGAGATCACGCGGCCCGATCCGATCTGGGCCTGGATGCGCTCGACCTGCTCGGCGATGACGTTGCCGCTGTTCCAGTCCGCGGGAAGCCCGGCAGCCTTGTGCAGGAAGTTCTCGATGACCTGTTGGCCGTGGTCGGAGTGCTTGACCTCGGGATGCCACTGCACGCCGTAGAAGCGACGCTCGTCGCTCCCGAAGGCGGCCACGGGGGTGGCCGACGTCGAGGCGAGCACGTCGAAGCCCTCCGGCGCCCGCGACACCTGGTCGCCGTGGCTCATCCAGACGTTCTGGTCGGCCGGCTGGCCGCCGAGCAGCACGCCGCCGTCACCGGAGAGCGCGGCATCCGTCGCCCCGTACTCGCGGAGTCCCGTGTTGGCGACCTCGCCGCCGAGCGAACGGGCCATCACCTGGAACCCGTAGCAGATCCCGAGCGTGGGAACCCCGAGGTCGAACACGCCCTCGTCGAGGGTGGGAGCACCCGGCTCGTAGACCGACGAGGGTCCGCCCGAGAGGATGATGCCGACGGGGTTCTTGGCCGCGATCTCCGCGGCCGATGCCGTGTGCGGGACGATCTCGCTGTAGACGCCGGCTTCGCGCACGCGCCGGGCGATCAGCTGCGCGTACTGCGCGCCGAAGTCGACGACGAGTACAGGTCGCTGGGATGTCTCGGTCTGCTCTGTCACCGGCTGCTTTCTGTCAGATGAGCGGGCGCTCGGTCTTGTCTGTGGGAATGTTCTGGGTCAGCGTCGAGTGCGCCGCCAGGTTGTGCGTCTGCTCCTCGCCCGCTCGGGCGGCCGTCTCGCGCTCCGCGAGGTAGCGCTTGACGTCACGGGCCGTACGGACCTCGAGGAAGAAGGAGAGGAACGGGATGATGCCGCCGAGTGCCAGCAGCAGGAAGCGCATGAAGGGCCAGCGCATCAGGCTCCACACGCGGAAGCACGAGAAGAGGTAGACGACGTAGAACCACCCGTGCGCGACCAGGATGCCGAGCGAGAGGTTCAGCCCATCGCCGGTCGACTCGCCGAACGCGTCGAGGGGGGCGAACCACAGGAAGCCGCCGGACCCGCCGAGGAACAGCTCGTAGCCCAGCGCATACTTCACGATCATCTCGCCGCACAGCAGCAGGAGCATCGTGCCCGTGATGATCGAGCAGACCTGATAGAACCTCAGCGCACCACGGATCGCAGGGAACGTCGCGAGTTTTGGTGCAGAAGGCATGAAGGCCAGTTTAGCCGCCGGATGCCGCGTCCCCGGCGGGCCCGGATCCCGCGGTCACCGCATCTTCCAGGTCCTCGACCTCCTTCTCCCAGGCGTCTCGCGCGAGGCGGTACCAGAGGTAGAAGGCGAAGCCCGCGAAGATGGCCCATTCGATCGCGTAGAAGATGTTCAGCCAGTTGATGCCGGAGCCCTCGTCGGGCGCCGGCGAGTGGATGTCGGCCAGCGGGGCGGGCGAGGTCTCGGCCGCCAGATAGGGGCGGTAGACGTCCAGGCCCTCGACGTCGTGCCACTGGCTGAGGTGGGCGGCCGGCGACATGCGCGTCATCGTCTGCGGGTCGGCCCCGCGCGGCGGCGGGAGGGGGCCCTCGTCCGAGATGAGGCGTCCGACCACGGTCACCGGGCCGTCGTCGCCCGCGGCATCCGCCTCGAACTGGTCGGCACCCGCCCGCGCCTCCTCGAGCGTCGCCGCCCACCCGATCGCGACGGCGACGGATGCCCGAGCCTCCGTACCGTCGAGGCGCAGCTGCCCGGTCACCCAGTAGCCCTCTTCGCCGTCGTTGAAGCGCGACGTCACGATGAGGAAGTCACCGGCGACCCAGCGGCCGGTCGCTTCGACGCGCTGGCCGACCAGCGGCTCGGGCAGGTACTCGCCGGGGGCGGTCACCTCCGCGAGGGGCAGGACCTCCTCGGTCGCGCCGGGAGGGAGCGGATCGGTGTCGATGGCGCGGCTGAGCTGCCACTGGCCGAGCCACGCGAAGATGCCCGCGACGACGAGGCAGAGGAGCAGCAGAGCGAGCCAGCGCGGGCGCAGCAGGACTTCGCGCAGGGTGGGCGGGAAGACGGCGGGCTCGTCGGCATCGAGGGCGTCGACGCGCTGCACGGGGTTCTGCTCGGCGCGCGGGACATCGCCATGCTCGCCGCGCGGGACGTCGCCCTGCTCGCCGCTCGGGACCGAGTCGCCATGCTCGCTGCGCGGGACGGAGTCGCCGTGCTCGGCGCGCGGGACGTCGCCATGCTCGGCGCGCGCGACGGAGTCGCCGTGCTCGCCGCGCGGGACGGAGTCGCCGTGCTCGGCGCGCGGGACGTCGCCATGCTCGCCGCGCGGGACGTCGCCCTGCTCGGCGCGCGGGACGTCGCCATGCTCGCCGCTCGGGACCGAGTCGCCGTGCTCGGCGCGCGGGACGGAGTCGCCGTGCTCGCCGTGCTCGCCGTGCTCGCCGTGCGCGCCCAGCGACGGGTCGTCGGGGTCGGTCATCCGCCGTTGTAGGGCGCCACCACGACCTCGACGCGCTGGAACTCCTTGAGGTCGGAGTAGCCCGTCGTCGCCATGGACTTGCGCAGCGCGCCGATGACGTTGGCCGTCCCGTCGGCGACGGGTGCGGGGCCGTAGAGGACCGCCTCGAGATCGACCAGCTGGTCCACCTTCATGCGGTGGCCGCGCGGAAGCTTGGCGTGGTGCGCTTCCGGGCCCCAGTGGTAACCGCGGCCGGGGGCGTCGGTCGCGCGCGCGAGTGCGACGCCGAGCATGACAGCATCCGCTCCCATCGCGAGTGCCTTGACGATGTCTCCCGAAGTTCCGACGCCGCCGTCGGCGATGACGTGCACGTAGCGGCCGCCCGACTCGTCGAGGTAATCGCGGCGAGCGCCGGTGACGTCGGCCACGGCGGTCGCCATGGGGGCGTGGACACCCAGCGTCGCGCGGGTGGTCGAGGCTGCTCCCCCACCGAATCCGACGAGCACGCCGGCGGCGCCGGTGCGCATGAGGTGCAGAGCGGCGGTGTAGGTGGCCGCGCCGCCGACCACGACCGGGACGTCCAGGTCGTAGATGAACTTCTTGAGGTTGAGCGGCTCGTCCACCGAGGAGACATGCTCGGCCGAGACGGTGGTGCCGCGGATGACGAAGAGGTCGACGCCGGCCGCGACGACGGTCTCGTAGAGCTCCTGCGTCCGCTGCGGGGTCAGCGCTCCGGCGACCGTCACTCCCGCCGCGCGAATCTCGGCCAGGCGATCGCGCACGAGCTCGGGCTTGACCGGCTCGGAGTAGAGCTCCTGCATCCGGGCCGTGGCCGAGCCGTCGTGCATTGAGCCGATCTCCGCGAGGAGGGGCTCGGGGTCGTCGTACCGGGTCCACAGACCCTCGAGGTCGAGCACGCCGAGGCCGCCGAGCTCCCCGAGGCGGATGGCGGTGGCGGGGCTCATGACCGAGTCCATCGGGGCCCCGAGCACCGGGATCGCGAACTGGAACGCGTCGATCGACCAGGCGGTCGAGACGTCCTCAGGGTTGCGCGTGCGCCGCGACGGCACAACAGCGATGTCGTCGAAGGCGTAGGCCCGGCGGGCGCGCTTCGCGCGGCCGAGCTCGATCTCCATGCTCACCCACCCAGCCTACTCGGGGGCCCCGCCGCGCCTTGGTCGCCCCGTGCCGCGACGCCGGGGCGCGGGGCGCAGGGTGCCGCGGCGCCTGGGCGCTGGGCGCGGGGCGCGGGGCCTGGGCTGCGCGCGCCGACCGGGGCCAGGCGACGGACTCGCKAGCCCATGAATTGTTGCCGAGCCCATGTGAAACAGTGCATGGGCTCAGAAAGAACTCATGGGTTCGCGAGTCCTGGCCTGGCTGCGCGTACCGAACGGCGGGCGGATCGACCGACACGCCGGGTCCCGAGCAGCGGGTCGGTGAATATCCCCGCGGTTGCGCACACGCGGGACCGCGGGTGGATGCGGGGGCTCACCGCGTGCGCGCCACCCTGCCCTCGTCCCAGACCGGCCCCGACGTCTCGCGCACCCTTCCGTCCTCGCCGAACACCAGGAATCGGTCGAACGACGTGGCGAACCACCGGTCGTGCGTCACCGCGAGCACCGTGCCCTCGAAACGCGCGAGCGCGTCCTCGAGCGCCTCCGCCGAGACGAGGTCGAGGTTGTCGGTCGGCTCGTCGAGCAGCAGCAGCGTGGCCCCCGACAGCTCCAGCAGCAGGATCTGCAGCCGCGCCTGCTGGCCGCCGGAGAGCGTGTCGAACGTCTGCTCGGCCTGGCGCACGAGCCCGTACCGGTCAAGCGCGGAGCTGGCAGCATCCCGAGGCATCCCGGATCGCACGTCATCCCCGCGGTGCAGGATGTCCAGCAGCGTGCGGCCGGAGAATTCGGGATGCCGGTGGGTCTGGGCGAACCAGCCCGGCACGACTCGCGCACCCAGCACCGCCCTGCCGGAGTGCGGCACGGGGTCAAGGCCCGCCCCGACTGCGGTGATGTGGCCGAGCCGCCCGTCGGGATCGGTGCCGCCGCGGGCGAGGAGCCGCAGGAAGTGAGACTTGCCCGAGCCGTTCGAGCCCAGCACGGCGACCCGGTCGCCGAACCAGATCTCCAGGTCGAAAGGCTGCATGAGCCCGGTGAGCTCGAGCTGCTCCGCCACCACCGCACGCTTGCCCGTGCGGGCGCCGCGCAATCGGAGCGCGAGGTCCTGCTCGGGCGGCCGCTCCTCGGGCGGCCCGGCGTCCTCGAAGCGCCGCAGCCGGGTCTGCGCGGCTCGGTACCGTGAAGCGAAGCCGTCGTTCGCGGCCGCCTTCACCTTCAGGTCGGCGACGAGCGCACGCAGCTTCACGTGCTGCTCATCCCAGCGGCGGCGCAGCTCGTCGAGGCGTGCCATCCGGTCGTCCCGCGCCGCGTGGTAGGTGGCGAAGCCGCCCCCATGTACCCAGGCCGAGCTGCCCGCGGGGCTCGCCTCGAGCGTGACGATCCGGTCGGCGGCGCGCGCGAGCAGCTCTCGATCGTGCGAGACGAGCAGGACGGTCTTCGCCGTCTCGCGCAGGCGCGCTTCCAGCCACCGCTTGCCGGGCACATCGAGGTAGTTGTCCGGCTCGTCGAGGAGCAGGACTTCCTCCGGCCCGCGCAGCAGCGCCTCGAGCGCGAGCCGCTTCTGCTCGCCCCCCGAGAGCGATGAGAGCGTCCGATACCGGGCCCGCGCGAACGGGATGCCGAGAGCCGCCGTCGTGCACGTGTCCCAGACGGTCTCATGCTCGTAGCCGCCCGCCTCGGCATAGTCGGCGAGTGCCGTCGCGTAGCGCATCTGCGCGTCGAGGTCGTCGCTCTCGATCATCCCGTTCTCGGACGCCTCAAGCTCGCGCGCAGCGCGCGCGACCCGCGCGGGCGCCACGGCGACGAGCAGATCGTGGACGGTCTGATCGCCGTCGCCATGCCCGATGAACTGGTCCATGACGCCCAGCCCGCCGCCGATCGAGATCGACCCCTGGTCGGGCGCGACCTCCCGCCGGATCATCCGCAGAAGTGTGGTCTTGCCGGCGCCGTTCGCTCCGATGAGCGCTGTCGTGGACCCCTCCCCGACGCGGAACGACACGTCGTCGAGCAGCGGCCGTCCATCGGGCAGCGCGAACGAGACGCCGTTGATGTCGATGTGGCCCATGGCGCCACTCCCTCCGCCCCTGCACGCGCGGAGCCGACCAGCTTATCCGCTCGTCGGCTCAGCCGGCGGACGGAGAGGGCGCAGCCATCGCGAACCTCGCAGATTCACGCCAACGTCGGACGATCTGGGCGGAATCCTGCGAGATTGATGCGATTCTGCGAGATTGGTGCGATTCTGCGAGATGGGGATGCTGCAGCCCGGCCGGGCGAACGACTCACGGCGCCGGCCCGTCGCATCGCATCAGGCAGTCGGCGCTGCCTAGGGCATCAGGCCGCGACGCTACGTGGCGCAGCCATCGCGAATCTCGCAGATTCACGCCAACGTCGGACGATCCGATCGGAATCCTGCGAGATTGGTGCGATTCTGCGAGATGGGGATGCTGCAACCAAGGCCTGGCGAACGATTCACCGCCGGCCCGTCGCATCGCATCAAGCAGCCGGCGCTGCCTAGGGCATCAGGCCACGACGCTGCGTGCCGAACGACGCTGGAATCAGGCCGCGACGCTACGTGCCGAACGACGCTGGGATCGAACGACGCTACGTGCCGAACGACGCTCGGACCGAACGACGCTCGGATCGGCCGACGTGTGTGGCGTGACTGGCATGTCGATCAGCATCTCGACAATCGGCACACCTGGCCGGCGGCGGCGTGCGGCGGCGAGGCGGCGCCTCGCATCAAGTCGTGGGGCACCGCATCAGGGAGCCCTCGCGGCACAACGGCCTCAGGCAGCAGGCGCCGCGTACCGGCCCGACTTCACCGCGCGCTCGCGGGCCTTCGCGGCCTCGATCTCGCGGTTCTTCGGAGGAACGGTCGCTACGAGGTCCTCGAGCAGGTGCCCGGTGATGTGGGCGATCTCGTGCACGGCGCGGTCGAAGGCCTCCTGATTGGCCTTCGAGGGCTTGGTCGTGCCCGCGATCTTGCGGACGTACTGGAGCGCGGCCGCGTGCACCTCGTCGGTGGACGCAGCGGGCTCGAAATTGTGGAGATTGTGGATGCTGCGGCACATGGCACCGACGATACGCCGGGAGGCGGCATCCGTCTGCGGTCAGATCTGCGTCACCAGGGTTCGTTGCCTTTCGGCGCGACATCGAGGATGTGCGGAAGCTCGGTCGGAAAGCAGGCGCGGAAGAGCTCGGTGATCCGCGGATCCGAGCCGTAGTCGTCGACCAGCCGCATGCCGATCATCACGTTGATGAGCATGCCCTCCGCCAGGAACATGCGAGCCTCGTCGGGCGCGAACCCGGCTTCGTCGCGGAAGAACTGCCACACCTGGGCGAAGCCCCTGCGGGATGCCGGGCCGATGACGGGATGCCCGCCCAGCAGCCACGCGTGCGACAGGGTCTGGTGCAGGCCTCGGATATTGAGCAGTTCGACGTACGCCTCGCCGATGCGCTTTGAGACGGGACGATCGGATGCCTCGTCCTCGGCGAGCGCGAGCCGGAAGACGCGCATCAGCTCGTCGAGCGAGTACTTCATGCCCGCGAGGAACAGGTTCTCCTTGGAGCCGAACAACCGCACCACGTAGGGCTGGCTGATGCCCGCGGTCCTCGCCACGTCATCGGTCGTCGTGCCCTCGTAGCCGCGCGCGCCGAACACCGCGATCGCCGCGATGATGATCTGCTCACGTCGCTCTTCCGAGCTCAGGCGGCGGCCCTGGTCGGATCGCGACGTCGTCGTCGTCTCCTGTTTCACATCCACGCTTGACATGTTATCAGCCGATTACTACAGTCGTCCTCAGCCTGGTAATCATTCAATTACAACCAACCTCGAAGGAGGCTCACATGAGCGCAGCAATTGCCGCCTCACCCGTTCGGAGACGGGCTTTCGGGCTCGTCGTGGCCGCGGCATCCATCCCGATGTTCATGGCGACGCTCGACAACCTCGTGATGACCAATGCGCTCCCGGTGCTCCACGCCCAGCTCGGCGCGAGCGTCGAGGAGCTGCAGTGGTTCGTGAACGCTTACACCCTCGCGTTCGCGAGCGCCATCCTCGTCGCCTCGGCGCTCGGTGACCGGTTCGGTCGCCGCACGGTGTTCGCCATCGGCATCGCGGTGTTCGGCGTCGGCTCGATCCTCGCGGCACTGAGCACCGACCCGGCTCAGCTGATCGGAGCACGCGCCCTCCAGGGGTTCGGGGCGGCGGGGGTCATGCCGCTGTCGCTCGCCCTCCTCTCCGGAGGCGTCGCACCCGAACGCCGACCGCTCGCCATCGGGCTGTGGGGTGGCATCTCCGGCCTCGGCGTGGCGGTCGGCCCGCTCGTCGGGGGCGCGATCATGGAGGGCTGGGACTGGCAGGCGATCTTCTGGATCAACGTCCCCATCGCGATCGTCGCCATTCCCTTCGCGCTCTTCGCCCTGAACAACGACTTCGGCGCGAAGGCTCGAATCGACGTCGTGGGCGCCCTCCTCGCCGCGGTCGGCGTGCTGGCTCTCGTCCACGCCATCGTGCGCGGCAACGACGACGGATGGTCCTCACTCGGGGTCATCGCCGAGATCGGGGCCGGGGCGACCCTGCTCGTGGCGTTCGTGCTGTGGCAGAGGCGGGCGAAGGCTGCTCTCGTCCCGCTCCGCCTGTTCGGCGACCGCTCCTTCTCGATCACGAACGTCGTCGGCTTCGGCTTCAGCTTCGGAACGTTCGGCGCGGTCTTCATCCTGATCCAGTACCTGCAGGTCGTGCAGGGCTCGACGCCGCTCGAGGCGGCCCTGCAGACCACTCCGTGGACGCTCGCGCCCATGTTCGTCGCGCCCCTCGCCGGGATCTTCGCGCCCCGCGTCGGCACGCGGATCCTGATGCTCTCGGGACTCCTGCTGCAGGGCCTCGCCCTGGGGTGGATCGGCCTGACCATGTCGGCCGACCTCCAGTACGCCGCACTCGTGGCGCCGTTCATCATGGCCGGGGCCGGGATGGGCCTTGTCTTCGCACCCTCGGCGACGGCCCTGCTCGCGACCCTCGGCGTGCTGGACCACGCCAAGGCATCCGGTGTCAACTCGACGGTGCGAGAGATCGGCCTCGCCCTGGGCACAGCGGTGATGACGGCGATCTTCGTCGGCGCCGGCGGTGAGCTGCAGCCCGACCTCTATGTCGACGCGGCGCGGCCCGCCGTCCTGGTCGGCTCCGCCATGCTGTTCGCGTCCGCGGTCGCGGCGCTGTGGCTGCCGGCGGGTCGTTCGAGCCGCTTCGCCGAGCGGGTGACGGATGCTGCTCCCCCCGTCTCGGTCGGTGCTCCGGCCATCGGCGACGCGGCGTCGGCCGGCGCGGAGCCCGGGGCGCCCGGCGCTCTCGACGGCGAGCTCGCAAAGGCCTGACACGGGGTTCCTCCGGGGGCGGTGGCTTGGGCCATCGCCCCTTCCGCGCAGAGCCGAGCCTCCGGAGCATCCGGCCTCCTGAACGCCGTCTCACAGACCTCGCAGAATGTCGCGAACTTCACAGCAGCGGAGCCGGATGCTGTGCGATCGGCGCAGTGCTGCGAACCCTGTGAGCCCGCACAGCGCCCGCGTGCGCCCGCACCGCGACCGCGCGAGCCCGCACCGCGAGCCCGTGAGCCGCACCGCACCCGGTGTGCCCGCAGCGCGGCCGCCGGAGCCCGCACCGCAACCGCGTGAGTCTGCACCGCAGCCGCGTGAGCCCGCGCCGTGCCGCAACCGGGTGAGCCCGCACCGCAACCGCGTGAGCCCGCACCGCGACCCCGTGAGCCCGCACCGCAACCGGGTGAGCCCGCACCGCAACCGCGTGAGCCCGCACCGCGACCCCCTGAGCCCGCACCGCACCGCGACGCGCGAGCACGCACCGCACCGCAACCGCGCGAGCACGCACCGCGCCGCGTGAGCTGGCGTCAGGCCGCGAGATGCAGGCCGGCCGCCACCGCCCGGCGGATGGTGTTCGCAACGGACTCCCAGTCGTGCACGATCTGGGCGTAGCTGAGCCGCAGCACCGTGTACCCGCGCAGCCGCAGCTCGGCGTCGTGTGCGATGTCGCTGCCACGCTGTGCGCTGCTGCTGTGGAACTCGAAGCCGTCGATCTGCAGTATCAGACGGTCTCCCACGACGATGTCGACGAACCGCCCCGCGAGTTTGACCTGCTGACGCACCTGCAGCCCCCACCGGCGCAGGGGAGTCACGACGAGGGTCTCGAGCCCTGAGTCGGACAAGCCCGTGACAGACTCGGCGAGCTCGCGAGCTGCGCGCGAGCGGAAGGCGATGCCGCGCAGCGCCTCACCCGACAGCCCCTCCTTGCGTGCGGCCGACTCCCACAGCACGCGTGCCGTGTCGAACGGCTGGCATGCGGCGATGTGGGCGAGCGCATCCTCAACGGGCGCGACAAGCTGGTGCCCGGCGATGGGCGAGAGCGGCTTGGTCCAGTGCAGCACACCCGGCCAGTTGTCACCGAGCCGTGCCGAGCCTGAACCTGGTGTCAAGTGGAGGTGCAGCTCCGAACCCACTGACTCCGGCATCCACCACTTCCGTCGGCGCGCGAGCGCGCTGCAGGTCACCCGGCCACCGGCGCGGGCGGCCGTGACGAGGTCGACCTCGGCATCGGGGAGCGTGATCCATACCCGCCTGATCAAGGCGGCTTCGCCCGCCCGGACCAGTTGCCTGAGAAGCCGGATGCCGAATCCCTCGCGCAGCAGGTCGTCGCGGTGGCGGATGCTGTCGTGCGCGCGCAGCGCATCGCGCAGGTCATCGAGGGTCTTCGGTTGCATGCGAGGACTGTGCCTGGCGCGGAGGCGCCATCACGTGCCTCCGCCTCGGTCTGGGCACACCCGACACAGAGGCCGCTCCTGTGGAGGAGGCTCTGCGCCCAGCCTCGCGCTCACAGGGTTCGCAGATTCACCTCAACTCCACAGCCACTGGCCGCAGAACTGCGGAGTAGGCGCACAACTGCGAACTCTGTGAAGCCTCCCGCGGCTACTTGCGGTAGTTGGGCGCCTCGACCACGATCTGCACGTCGTGCGGGTGGGATTCCTTGAGGCCGGCGGCCGTGATGCGGACGAATCGGCCCTTGGCCTTCAGCTCGTCGATCGTGCGGGCACCGACGTAGAACATCGACTGCCGCAGCCCGCCGACGAGCTGGTAGGCGACGGCCGAGACGGGTCCGCGGTACGCGACCTGTCCCTCGATGCCCTCGGGGATCAGCTTGTCGTCGCTCGGGACGTCGGCCTGGAAGTACCGGTCCTTCGAGTACGAGGTCTTCTTGCCGCGCGTCTGCATGGCTCCGAGCGAGCCCATGCCGCGGTACTGCTTGAACTGCTTGCCGCCGACGAACACGATCTCGCCCGGGCTCTCGTCCGTCCCGGCAAAGAGCGAGCCGATCATGACGGAGTCGGCACCGGCGACGAGTGCCTTCGCGATGTCGCCCGAGTACTGCAGCCCGCCGTCGGCGATGACCGGGATGCCGGCCTCGCGAGCCGCGAGGAACGCCTCGTAGATCGCGGTGACCTGCGGCACGCCGACGCCTGCCACCACGCGCGTGGTGCAGATGGACCCGGGACCGACGCCGACCTTCACGGCATCGACGCCCGCGTCGATGAGCGCCTGCGCGCCCTCCCGGGTCGCCACGTTGCCGCCGATGACGTCGATGTGGGCGAACGTCGGGTCGGCCTTGAGCCGGCGGACGATGTCGATGACACCGGCGGACTGGCCGTTCGCCGTGTCCACGACGATGACATCCACGCCGGCATCGCGCAGCGCCTCGGCGCGCTCCCACGCGTCGCCGAAGAATCCGATCGCGCCGCCGACGCGGAGCCGACCGTGCTCGTCCTTGGTGGCGAGGGGGTACTTCTCGCTCTTGTCGAAGTCCTTGATCGTGATGAGACCCGCGAGCCGGCCATCCTCGTCGATGAGGGGCAGCTTCTCGACGCGGTGCTTGGCGAAGAGGGCGATGACCTCGCCCGCGCTGATGCCGACCCGGCCCGTCACGAGCCCTTCGGTCGTCATGACGTCGCGCACCTGGGTCGTCTGGCGCTCGAAAGCGGAGACGAAGCGCATGTCGCGGTTGGTGATGATGCCGACCAGGCGTCCGTCGTCGTCGATCACCGGCAGTCCCGAGATGCGGTACTTCGCGCAGAGGTCGTCGACCTCTTCGACCGTCGCGTCCGGCGTCGTGGTGATCGGGTCGGTGATCATGCCGGACTCGCTCCGCTTGACGCGATCGACCATCGCGGCCTGCTCCGCGATCGAGAGGTTGCGGTGCACGATGCCCAGGCCCCCCTCGCGGGCCACGGCGATGGCCATGCGGGCCTCGGTGACGGTGTCCATGGCGCTCGAGATGAGCGGCGTCGCCACGGTGATGCGGCGGGTCACGCGCGAGGACGTGTCGGCCTCACTCGGGATGACGTCCGTGTGGCCGGGCAGAAGCAGGACGTCGTCGTAAGTCAATCCGACGAAGCCGAAAGGGTCGTGATGCTCCATGGTTCTCCTGCGCGCGCGGCGCCTAGCTCGGGGTGGACGACGACGGCCGGTGCGCAAGAACGCTCCGTACTGGATTCTAAGCGAGCGCGCCTGCGAATCATTCCCAGGAAGAGCAGGGACGGGCCGGGATGCCGCTCCCCCCGAAACCCCACCGCACAGGTGCCTTTATCGTGTGCGCCTGAAACACCGCCGACACATTACGCTCGTACCGTCGATCATCATGGCCGATGCGACCCGAGCTTCGGTGTCTGCGGTGTGCCGACTGGGAGGTTCTGTGGGTCCTCGGACTGAAAACGCGAAGCGTTCGAAGCGCGCCAGCAAAGCTTCGGCGCTCCTCGCGCTGTTATTCGTCCTCTTCGGATTCTTTGCAACCAGCGCCCCCGCCGTTGCTGCCGAAGGCGACCCCTACCGGATCAGCGGAAATGTGAAGCTGGACGGCGAACCCCTCGAGGGTGTGACCCTCGTCATCGACGGCCCCGGTGGCAAGCAGGAGGTCGAAACCGACGAGAACGGCCAGTGGTCGGTCGCCGTTCCCGAGAAGAACGAGGACTACACCGTCACGCTCGACGAGGAGACCCTGCCGGAGGGCATCGCGGTCGTCGATCCTGAGGACGACACCCCGAACGAGAAGGAAGTCACCGTCGGCCCTGGCGGCCGGGTGTCGGTGAACTTCTTCATCGGCGAGGGCGAGCGCAACGTCACGAGCTTCTTCGATCAGTTCCTGCAGCGGCTCGTGCAGGGAATCAGCTTCGGCCTGATGCTGGGACTGGCCTCCATCGGCCTGTCTCTCGTGTTCGGCACCACCGGCATCTCGAACTTCGCGCACGGCGAGATGGTGACCTTCGGCGCCGTGATGGCCTTGGCGCTCATCGGTCCCGCCAGCCTCGCACTGCCGGCGTGGATCGGCATCCCACTGGCGGTGCTTCTCAGTGCGGTCCTCGGGCTCGTGCTCGACGTGGTCATATGGCGGCCCCTGCGGCGCCGACGGACAGGTGTCGTGCAGCTCATGATCGTGAGCATCGGGCTCTCGCTGGCGATGCGGTACACCTTCCAGCTCTTCATCGGCGGCGGCACCGCCCAGCTGCCCGGCACTTCTGCGCCGAGGATCCTCACCATCGGCCCTGTGGGCCTGAGCCTCATCGACGTCGCCTCGATCGTGGTGTCGATCGTCGCGATCGTCGGATTCGCCTTGTGGCTCACCCGCTCGCGGCTGGGCAAGGCGACACGCGCGATCTCGGACAACTCCTCGCTCGCCGCGGCATCAGGCATCGATGTCGACTTCGTGGTGCGCATCGTCTGGATCGTCTCGGGGGCGATGGCAGGCCTCGCCGGCATCCTGTACGCCTATTACATCCCGGGCATCAAATGGGACATGGGCGCCCAACTGCTGCTGCTGATGTTCGCCGCTGTCACGCTCGGCGGTCTCGGCACGGCGTACGGCGCCCTGATCGGGTCGCTCATCGTCGGCGTCCTGGTCGAAGTGTCGAGCCTCTGGATTCCACAGGATCTGAAATACGCGGCAGCACTTCTTCTTCTGATCCTGATCCTGCTGTTCCGACCTCAGGGCATTCTCGGCCGCAGCGAGAGAATAGGTTAGGCGCGCACCATGGACTGGATCCAAATCCTCAGCAACACCCTCTCGTCGATCCTGAGCCCGGCCACAATGGGCTACGCCCTCGCGGCTCTCGGCCTCGCCGTCCACTTCGGCTACGCCGGCCTGCTCAACTTCGGCATCGCGGGCTTCATGGCCATCGGCGCCTACGGCTACGCGATCTCTTCACTCACCTTCGGGTTCCCGTGGTGGGCGGCAGCGCTCGTGGGCCTCGCGGCCTCGGCCGTCTTCGCGCTGATCCTCGGCATCCCGACTCTGCGCCTGCGAGGCGACTACCTCGCCATCGTGACCATCGCCGCAGCCGAGGTCGTGCGCCTGCTCTTCCTGACCACGGCCTTCGACGAGGTCACCGGCTCGGCGGACGGCCTGACGGCCTACCAGGGTGATTTCCGTGACGCGAACCCGCTTCCCGAGGGCACATACGGCGTGGGCCCCTGGGTGTACAACGCGAACGGGTGGTGGGTGCGCATCATCGGCCTCGCCCTGCTGGTGTTCGCGGTTCTCCTGGTCTGGACGCTGATGCGCAGCCCGTGGGGCCGCGTGCTCAAGGGCATCCGCGAGGATGAGGATGCCGTGCGCTCGCTCGGGAAGAACGTCTTCGCCTACAAGATGCAGGCGCTCATCCTGGGTGGCGTGATCGCGGCGGCGGGCGGAATGCTCTATGCACTGGAACGAGCGGCGAACCCCGGCGTGTATGTCACCTCGCTGACATTCTTCGTCTGGACGGCGCTGCTGCTCGGCGGTGCGGCGACGGTCTTCGGACCACTGCTCGGCTCCCTCATCTTCTGGGCCCTGCAGACACTGCTGAGCAACCTGCTCCCGGCGCTCGTCGATGCCGGAGCGCTGCCGTTCCTGAGTCCGATCCAGGCCGGCACCCTGCGGTTCATCCTCGTGGGGATCGCCCTCATGCTGCTCGTGATCTTCATGCCGCAGGGCATCCTCGGCAATAAGAAGGAGCTGACCTTTGTCAAGTGATTCCCCTCCCGAGTACGAGCCGACACTGACGGCTCCGGTCGCCCGTCCGAAGGCGACGGGCCTGCACATCGGCGACGCGGTTCCCGGATGCAAGAAGGTCGACCCGATCCTCGTGGCCGACGGGATCCGTCGCACCTTCGGCGGCCTGACCGCGGTCGACGTCGCGCACCTCGAGATCCCGCGTGGCGCGATCACCGCGCTGATCGGCCCCAACGGCGCAGGCAAGACCACTCTGTTCAACCTGCTGACCGGCTTCGACAAGCCGGACAGCGGCGAGTGGAGCTTCGACGGCCGCTCCCTGCACAACGTGTCCGCCTACAAGGTGGCGCGCCGAGGTCTCGTCCGCACTTTCCAGCTGACGAAGGCCCTGGGGCTGCTGACAGTGCTGGAGAACATGAAGCTGGGCGCGACCGGGCAGCGGGGCGAGTACTTCTGGCAGGCCCTCATCCCCGCGATCTGGCGTCGGCAGGATGCCGACATCGAAGAGCGCGCGATGCGACTGCTCACGAAGTTCAAGCTCCACGAGAAGTCCGCGGACTTCGCCGCCAGCCTGTCGGGCGGGCAGCGGAAGCTGCTCGAGATGGCCCGGTCGCTCATGACCGAGCCGACTCTGGTGATGCTCGATGAGCCGATGGCCGGGGTCAACCCCGCACTCACGCAGTCACTGCTCGACCACATCCTCGACTTGAAGGACGAGGGCATGACCGTGCTGTTCGTCGAGCACGACATGCACATGGTGCGCCACGTGGCCGACTGGGTCGTGGTGATGGCTGAAGGCCGCATCGTGGCCGAGGGCGACCCGCAGACCGTGATGCGCGATCCTGCAGTGGTGGACGCGTACCTCGGCGCACACCAGGAACTCGACCTCGGTGTCGTCACCGGGCGGATCTCGGTGATTCAGGCCGATCCCACGACCGATGCGGCGGCGTCGGCGTCGGCAGACGCCGACGCGCTGGTGGACCAGGGCGTGGCCGAAGGCGAAGCGGAGGAGGGCAAGTGAGCACCGACGTCACGACAGGAACCCCGGTCGTCGCCATCGACAACGTCCATGCCGGGTATCTGCCGGGGGTCAACATCCTCAACGGCTGCTCCCTCGAGGCGTACCAGGGCGAGCTCATCGGCATCATCGGGCCGAACGGCGCGGGCAAGTCCACACTGCTGAAGGCCATGTTCGGGCAGGTGAACATCCGCAGCGGCACGGTGACCCTGGATGGCGACGACATCACAGGGCTCAAGGCGAACCAGCTCGTCAAGCGCGGGGTGGGCATGATCCCCCAGAACAACAACGTCTTCCCCAGCCTGACGATCGAAGAGAACCTCCAGATGGGCCTGTATCAGCAGCCATCGATGTACAAGGAGCGCCTCGAATTCGTCACCGGCATCTTCGCCGAACTGGGCAAACGACTCAAACAGCGCGCGGGATCCCTCTCCGGAGGCGAGCGTCAGATGGTGGCGATGGGTCGGGCCCTGATGATGGACCCCAAGGTCCTCCTTCTCGACGAGCCGTCAGCGGGCCTCTCGCCCGTCCGTCAGGACGAGGCTTTCATCCGCGTATCCGAGATCAACCGCGCCGGCGTCACCTGCATCATGGTGGAGCAGAACGCCCGCCGGTGCCTGCAGATCTGCGATCGCGCCTACGTCCTCGACCAGGGGCGCGATGCGTACACGGGCACGGGTCGCGAGCTTCTGAACGACCGAAAGGTCACCGAGCTCTATCTCGGAACGCTCGGCACCTGAGCCCACCGCGAAGCGAGGGGTGACACCACATSATSATGTGGTGTCACCCCTCGCTTTTCACGTGGTGCCGGACAGGCACAAAAGGGAATGGCCCCGGTCCGAAGACCGAGGCCATTCCTGATTCAGCGGATCAACCCTCGTATGCCGAGTAGTTGTTGTCCGGACCGAACTGGTAGATCCCGATCGACGCCTCGGTCGGGTCGCCGACCTCATCGAACGTGATCGGGCCCGAGATGCCGTCGTAGTCAGCGGTACCGCCACCGAGGATGATGTCGGCGCAATCCGCGAACGTCGTGCACTTCTCACCGTCGCCGGAGCCGCCCGAGACCTCCATGAGCTTCTCAGCGATCGCGGCGCCGTCCGTCGCGCCGCCGGCCGCGAGGCTGGCGAGTGCGAGCAGGATGGTCGCGTCGTAGGACTCGGCCGCGTAGCTGTACTCGGTCAGCGGGGGCGTGCCCTCTTCCTCAAGGAAGGTGTCGAGCTCGGCCGTGAAGTCCTTGATCGAGTCGATCGACAGGCCGGGCAGCGTGCCCTTGGCACCCTCGAGGTAGCCGGCCGGGAACTGGTCGCCGAAGTTGGCGAGGTTTCCGTCGACGAAGTACAGGTCCTTGCCGGGGTATCCAGCCGCCGAGAGCGCGGGCACGATCGTCTTCGCCTCGTCGAAGGTGATGAGGACGATCGCGTCGGGGTCGGCCGCGAGGACCTCGCCGATCTGCGAGTCGAACGTCGTGTCGCCGATGTTGTAGGTCGGCTGTGCGACGACCTCGCCGCCGGCGGCCTCGAAGGCCTCCTGGACGTAGCCTGCGAGACCGGTGCCGTACGAGTCGTTCTGGACGATCATGCCGAGCGTCTGTCGACCGTCCTCGGCGATCAGGTTGCCCAGGACCTCGCCCTGCAGGACATCCGAAGGTGCCGTGCGGAAGAACAGTCCGTTGTCGTCGTAGGTCGTGAAGACGTCCGACGTGTTGGCGGGCGAGAACTGGATGACCCCAGCGCCGGTCACCTGGTCGATGAACTGCAGCGAGGTGCTGGACGATGCGGCGCCGATGATGGCCGCCACACCCTCGCTCAGGACGCGTGGGATCTCGGTCTCGTATGCCTTGTTGTCGGTGTTGCCCGAGTCGCCGTAGACAACCTCGACGTCAAGGCCCGTGTCGGCCGTGGCGTCGTTGATCTGAGACGTCGCGTAGGCGACGCCGGCCTCTTCGGGCGGGCCGAGGAACGCGAGGTTGCCCGTCTGCGGAAGGGCGGTGCCGAGCTTCAGGGTGTAGTCCTGGATCTCGACAGCGCTCTCCTCGGGGGTCGCTTCGCCGGTTCCGCCTGAAGAGCAGCCGACGAGGACGAGGGCGCTGGCGCCGACGATCGCAATGCCGCCGAGGAACCCGGCGGTACGCGAGCGGGTGAAGACGCTCATATTGCTCCTTGCTGTGAATGAAGGCGGGCACGGCGCTGGAGCCGTGCCCAATTGGACCAAACCTAATCGGCCCCAGGTCACTTGTGTATTGCCTTTCGTTAACGATGTGTAACAGGGCCGAATCGTTATGAAGCGCGGAAACCCGGGGCATCCGATTCCGGGCACATGCAGGAATACTCCGGGAAGGGAGTACGTTGGATTCGGTACCCCCATGGGGTATCAATCGAACGTCGGGTGCACACCCGGCTGAGAAGGACAGGAAGAGATGATGACGACGACCGAGTTCCAGGTGACCGGAATGACCTGCGGACACTGCGAGTCTGCAGTGCGCGGAGAAGTCACCAAGGTGCCAGGGGTCGAGCAGGTCGAGGTGAGCGCCTCGAACGGACGCCTCGTGGTCAAGAGCAGCACCCCGCCCGCTGATGCCGAGATCATCGCGGCCGTCGACGAGGCGGGCTACGAGGCGGTGCGCGTCTGATGACCGCATCCCACTCCCCCGAGCAGCTGATGCCGCAACGGGTCGACCTCGAGATCACGGGGATGACCTGCGCCTCCTGCGCCGCCCGCATCGAGAAGAAGCTGAACCGGCTGGATGGTGTCGAGGCATCCGTCAATTTCGCGACCGAGAAGGCGCATGTGACGGCGCCTGCCAGGATGGATCCGCAGACGATCATCGCCGAGGTCGAGAAGACGGGCTACGGGGCCTCCGTTCCCGCGCCCGTGACGCACGCGCACCATGTCGAGCCGGAGCTCGTCTCGCTGCGGCGACGACTCGTGGCATCCATCGTGCTGGCGGTGCCCGTCATCCTGCTGTCGATGATCCCCGCGCTGCAGTTCCCCKGCTGGCAGTGGGTCTCTCTGGCCCTGGCGACGCCGGTCGTCACGTGGGCTGCCTGGCCGTTCCACCAGGCGACGTGGACGAACCTGCGCCATGGCGCGGTGACGATGGACACGCTCATCTCGGTGGGCGTGGGCGCCGCGTATCTGTGGTCGTTGTACGCACTGTTCTTCGGCGACGCCGGCATGATCGGCATGACCCATGGCTTCAGCTGGACGGTCTCGCCGAGCGATGCCGCAGGCAACCTCTATCTCGAGGTGGCCTCGGGCGTCACGATGTTCGTGCTCGCCGGCCGGTACTTCGAAGTGCGGTCCAAGCGCGAGGCCGGCGCGGCGCTCCGCGCGCTGCTCGACCTCGGGGCGAAGGAGGTCGCGGTCCTCCGGAACGACCTCGTCACGGGCTCGCGGATCGAAGTGCGGATGCCGGTTCAAGACCTCCGCGTCGGTGACGAGTTCGTCGTCCGGCCCGGTGAGAAGATCGCGACGGACGGCGTCGTCGTCACGGGGACGTCGGCGGTCGATGCGTCGACCGTGACCGGTGAATCCGTCCCGGTCGAGGTCGGCGAGGGCGACCCCGTCGTCGGTGCCACGGTGAACGTCGGCGGACGCCTCGTGGTCCGCGCGACCCGGGTGGGGCGCGACACCCAACTCGCCCAGATGGCACGTCTGGTGGAGCAGGCGCAGTCCGGCAAGGCGGAGGCCCAGCGCCTCGCCGACCGGATCTCGGGCATCTTCGTGCCGATCGTCATCGCGATCGCACTCGCGACGCTCGCGGCCTGGCTCCTGCTCGGCTTCCCCCCGGCAGCCGCCTTCGGCGCCGCTGTCGCCGTGCTCATCATCGCCTGCCCCTGCGCCCTCGGGCTCGCGACTCCGATCGCGCTCCTCGTGGGCACCGGCCGCGGAGCGCAGCTCGGCATCCTGATCCGCGGTCCCGAGGTTCTCGAGTCGACGCGTGCGGTCGACACCGTCGTGCTCGACAAGACGGGCACAGTGACGACAGGACGGATGTCGCTCCTCGACGTCGTGCTGCCCGCTTCGGTCGCGGGCGCAGAGGCACACCCGGCCGCGGCTCGAGGAATGGAGGCGGGTTCCTCCGACGATCGCCCGATCGTCCGACCGGCCGACGCGCGCGCCCAGGTGCTGCGGCTCGCCGGCGCACTCGAGCACGCCTCGGAGCACCCGATCGCGCGGGCCATCGCCGCGGCAGCCCGGGCGGAGACCGGCGAGCTGGCGCCCGTCGAGTCGTTCCAGAACGTGCCGGGGCGCGGCGTCTCGGGCATCGTCGACGGCCACGCGGTCATCGTCGGCGGGGAATCCCTGCTGGAGGACTGGGCGCTGCGACTGCCCGACGATCTGGCGGCGGCCAAGGCCGAGGCCGAGGCATCCGCTGTCACCGCCGTCGTGGTGGCCTGGGACGGAGAGGTGCGCGGCATCCTCACGATCGCCGATCGGGTCAAGCCGACGAGCTCCGAGGCGATCGCCCAGCTGCGAGACCTGGGGCTCGAGCCGATCCTGCTCACCGGCGACAACGAGACGGCGGCGCGTCGAGCAGCCGCCGAGGTGGGGATCGACCGGGTCATCGCCGGCGTGCTGCCCGCAGGCAAGCTCGACGTCGTGTCGTCGCTCCAGGCCGAGGGCCGGGTGGTCGCGATGGTCGGAGACGGCGTCAACGACGCGGCCGCCCTCGCGCAGGCAGACCTCGGACTCGCGATGGGAACGGGAACGGATGCTGCGATCGAGGCATCCGATCTGACCCTCGTCCGCGGGGATCTGCGCAGCGCGGCCGATGCGATCCGGCTGTCCCGGGCCACCCTCGGGACGATCAAGGTCAATCTCTTCTGGGCCTTCGCCTACAACATCGCCGCGATCCCGCTCGCCGCACTGGGGCTGCTCAACCCGATGATCGCGGGCGCCGCCATGGCGTTCTCCAGTGTGTTCGTGGTGGGCAACAGCCTGCGTCTGCGCGGGTTCCGCAGCCTGTCGAGCACGGCGCCCATCGCCCGCCAGGCCACGGCGACACCCGACACCGAACCCAGGCCCGACGCCACCCGACACGTCGGCGGCGACCACACCCCCCACCAGCACCAGGAGCAGCGATGACCCTCGAGCAGACGCAGCATGCAGCATCCGTCACGCACGCCGACCACTCGGCGGGCGAGCATGCGCATCACGGCTACATCACCGACAAGGCGAAGTACCTCAACCGGATGAAGCGGATCGAGGGTCAGGCGCGGGGCATCCACAAGATGGTCGATGACGAGAAGTACTGCATCGACATCCTGACGCAGATCAGCGCCCTCACGAGCGCACTCGAGGCGGTCGCCCTGGGCCTGCTCGACGACCACCTGCGCCACTGCGTGGTGGATGCCGCGAAGCTCGGCGGCGCCGAAGCCGACGCCAAGATCACCGAGGCCACGCAGGCCATCGCCCGCCTCGTGCGCTGATAGCGCGCTCAGGCCGTGCGCTGACGGCGTGCACTGACGGCGTGCACCGAGCCCGTGCGCTGAGGCCGTGCGCTGACAGCGCGCACGGAGGCCTTGCGATGACAGCGCGCACGGACGAGGTCGGCGGGCCCCCCACGTCCTGCGGAGCCACGGTAGGCCGGCCCGGACCCGCGCGTGCCGTCCGCGCCGGCGTCCGTCCGGGGCGCGCCGCCGATCCCAAGCCGCCCGAGAGGTGGCGGGTGTCATCTTCCGTTCTCTTCTGCCTCACCCCGTCGCTCATCGCCCGGGCTCTCACCGAAAGCCCACGTCCCGGGCGCGAATCTCGTGCGCGCTCGGTGAGAGCACGGGCGATGTACAGCAGGAAGGTGGCCCGCAGAGTCGGGACGGGCGCGCGGGATGACGGCGTCAGGCGCCGCGCGCGGCCCGCCGGCCCGCCGGCCGGGCGCGGGACCCCACTGGCGCGCTGGCGCCGGACCGCCCGGCCACTCTCACGCGGGAGCGGCCCGCGGGCGCCTCAGGTCAGCCCGCCCACTCTCACGCGGGAGCGGCCCGCGCGCGCCTCAGGTCGGCCCGCCCACTCTCACGCGGAGCCGTCCGAGGCGCGCCTCAGGTCAGCTCGGCGACGTCCGACGGGGCGTCGTCCTTCTGCCCGGCGCGCGCGCGGCGGGCGGCGAGCACGGAGTCGACGGTGAGGAGCGTCAGCGCCACCCACACGAGTCCGAAGCCGATCCAGCGCTCGACGGGCATCGGCTCGTTCAGCAGCCAGACGCCGAAGCTGAACTGCAGGATCGGTGCGACGAACTGCAGGATTCCGATGAGGGTCAGGGGCGCTCGCCGGGCGCCGGCCGCGAAGAAGAGCAGAGGTGTCGCCGTCGCGACTCCGGCGAGGAGCAGCAGGACCGTGTGGGCAGTGCTGCCGCTTCCGATCGTGAGGCCGGTGGTCAGCCCGACGACGACGAGCTGGATCACCGCGATCGGCGTCAGCCACAGCGATTCGAGCGTGAGGCCGCTGACCGCGTCGACCGACGGCCCGATCTGCTTCTTCACGAGGCCGTAGAGCCCGAAGCTGAAGGCGAGCGACAGGGCGATCCACGGGAACGAGTGGTATCCGACGATGATGACGAGCACCGCGGCGGTCGCGATGCCCAGGGCGACCCACTGGGCCGCACGGAGCCGCTCGTGCAGCACCAGCACTCCGAGCAGCACCGTGACGATGGGGTTGATGAAGTACCCGAGGCTGGTCTCGACCACGTGGTTTGTGAGCGTCGCGATCAGGAAGACCTGCCAGTTGACGTAGATCAGCGCGCCCGCCACGATCGTCCAGACCACGAGCCGCCGGTTGCGCAGGATCGTGACGAGCTTGCTCCAGGTGCGCGTGACGGTCAGGAGAATGGCGCAGAACGCCAGCGACAGCAGGATGCGCCAGGCGACGATCTCCCACGGGCCCGTGGGCTTCAGCAGCAGGAAGTACAGCGGGAGGAAGCCCCAGATCAAGTACGCGGTGAAGGCGTAGATGCCGCCGAGCCTGCGCTCGCGGGCGGCCGCCGGGCTGAGGGGTCCGGGTTCCGCCGCCGCCTCGGGCGAAGAAGCATCGGGCGACAGGCGTTCACGGCTCACCTACCAAGGGTAGGCCGCGGGTGATCGCGTCGGCCGCCGTGCGGCATCCGTCCCCTGCCTACCTGCCTGCGATTTCGGCCACGCGCGATCGGGAATGACGAAGGGGTCCGGATGCTGAGCATCCGAACCCCTTCGCGAAGCGCTTGTCGTCAGCGGACGACGACCGCCAGCACGTCGCGAGCCGACAGGACGAGGAACTCGTCGCCGCCGAACTTGACCTCGGTGCCGCCGTACTTGCTGTAGATCACGCGGTCGCCGACGGCGACGTCAAGCGGGATGCGGTTGCCGTTGTCGTCGATGCGACCGGGACCCACCGCGAAGACCTCGCCCTCCTGGGGCTTCTCCTTGGCGGTGTCGGGGATGACCAGACCGCTGGAGGTGGTCTGCTCGGCCTCGACCTGCTTGATGACGATGCGGTCCTCGAGCGGCTTGATGGAAACCGACACGGGTTTACCTCTGCTTTCCTTGTGACAAAACTCATTAGCACTCACATGGGGCGAGTGCTGATCCAGTCTAGGCGGGCGGCTGGCACTCTTGCAACGTGAGTGCCAGATGACGTCACACGCCGACGCGGTCACCCGTACGCTGGCCGGATGGATCTGGCTGAGCTCACCGCCCTGCTGACGCCCGAGGGCCTGCGGCTGCTCGACGAGATGCCTGCCATCGACTCCGCCGACGACGTCGCGCGCACAGTCTCGCGCCTGCGTGCCGCGGGGCACTCCCCCGAGGTCGTGTCGGCCGTGGTGGGCCAGGCGCGGCTGCGCACCCGCGCCCGCGCGAAGTTCGGCCCCTTCTCCGAGCGGATGCTGTTCACCCGCGCCGGCCTCGAGCAGGCGACGCGGCTGTCGATCGCCGGACGTCACGCCGCACGGTTCCGCGACGCCGGGATGTCCTCCGTCGCCGACCTGGGCTGCGGCATCGGCGGCGACGCGCTCGGCCTCGCGGCGCTGGGCCTCAAGGTGCTGGCCGTCGACGCCGACGAGGTCACCGCCGCGATCGCCGCCTACAACCTCGCGCCGTTCGGTGCGGACGCCGTCGTGCGGCACGCCCGGGCGGAGGAGGTGACGGATGCCGCAGCATCCGGAATCCCGCAGGCCGACGCGTACTGGCTCGACCCCGCTCGCCGCACGGCCGGACACTCCGAGACCTCGCGGACGAGGCCGGAGGACTGGTCGCCGTCGCTCGACTGGGTGTTCGACCTGGCCGCGCGGCATCCGGCCGGTGTGAAGCTCGGCCCGGCGCTCGATCGCGCGCTGCTCCCCGCCGATGCCGAGGCCCAGTGGGTCAGCGCCGAGGGATCGACCATCGAGCTCGTGGTGTGGACGGGAGCTCTGGCCCGGCCGGGGGTGCGACGGGCTGCACTCGTCGTGCGCGGCGAGTCGGCGTCGGAGCTGACGGGAGAAGCGGATGCCGAGGACGAGCCGGTGCGCGAGCTCGGCGCCTTCATCCACGAGCCCGACGGGGCGGTCATCCGCGCACGCCTCATCGGTGATGTCGCGCGCTCGCTCGACGCGGGCATGCTCGACGAGCACATCGCGTACCTGACGTCGGATGCTGCGCTGACGAGCCCCTTCGTCGCATCCTTCCGGGTGCGCGAAGAGCTGCCCGCCGATACGAAGAAGCTCGCCAAGGAGCTGCGTGCGCGCGGCATCGGGCGGCTCGAGATCAAGAAGCGGGGAGTGGATGTCGACCCCGCCGTGCTGCGCAAGACGCTGTCGCTGAAGGGCGATGAAGCGGCGACGCTCATCCTCACGCGCATCGGGAACAGGCGCAGGGCACTCCTGGCCGACCGAGTGGGGGCGTGAGCCGGGGTCATCCCGGCGTGAGCCGGGTCGAGGGTGCGTCAGCCCGGCGTGAGCCGGGTCGAGGGCGCGTCAGCCCGGCCTGAGCCGGGTCGAGGGCGCGTCAGCCCGGCCTGAGCCGGATCGAGGGCGCGGCAGCCCGGCCTGAGCCGGATCGAGGGCGCGGCAGCCCGGCCTGAGCCGGGTCGGCCTTACCGTTTCGGGTCGCGCGCTGGCGGAGTCGACCGCGGCTGGTGCACTCGACTGGCGCTGGTGGGCTCGTGCGCTGGCGGAGCCGGCCGCGGTGGCTTACTGCGAGCGCGCCACACTTCGATGGAGCGCTCGCAGGGATCTGCAGCGCTCTGCGATTGCACTGAGCGCGGCTCAGCCGATGAGGCCCGCGGTCATCCCGGCGAAGACGAGCCAGCCGGCGCTGTAGATGATCGAAACCGCGCCGAGCACGATCGCCCAGATCGCCATCGCGCGGCTCTCGACGGGTCGGCGCAGCGCGAGGATCGCGGAGACGATCGCGACGATCCCCAGCGGAAACCCCCACCCCACGAACAGCGACGCGATCAGCGCGAGGATCGCGAAGGCCAGCGCCCAGCCGGCCCACCCTCGTGCCGGCTGGGCGGGCTCCGGCATAAGCCACTGCATGACCGGTTCGGGCTGCTCCCCGTCGGGGTCGGCGGGCGCTGACACCGAAGTGATCGGCAGCGGAGCCGTCGGCAGGCGCTGAAAGCCGCCGCGGTGCGCTCCGGGGAGGACCGTATCCGTTTCGGCTGCGACGGGCGGCACGGGCTCGCTCGGCGGGGTCGAAGAAGCTGCGGCGCTCCCCGGCGCCGGGCGGGGCTCGCTCGCGGGGGTCGAGGGGCTGGGCGCGGCCGAGGGGCCGGCATCCGGGACGGGCTCGCTCGGGGGGGTCGAAGAAGCTGCCGCGCTCCCCGGCGCCGGGCGGGGCTCGCTCGCGGGGGTCGAGGGGCTGGGCGCGGCCGAGGGGCCGGCATCCGGGCCCGGAATCGCACCTTCAGCCGGAGTGCTCACGCCGCCGCCTCTGCCGACTCCCCGACCTGGATCTCCGTCACGGGCAGCGTCGAGTCGGCCCCGAAGTCGAGGGTGGACGGTCGCCGGCCCGCCATGATGAGCTCGGACGCGAGGGCCGCGATCATCGCGCCGTTGTCGGTGCAGAGCGACAGCGGAGGGACGCGGACAGTCACGCCCGCGGCATCCGCTCGCTCGATCGCCACATCGCGCAGGCGCTTGTTCGCGATCACGCCGCCGCCGAGCAGCAGACGGGGCACGCCGTAGTCCGCGCACGCGGCGAGGGCCTTCGTGACGAGCACGTCGACGACGGCCTCCCGGAAGGATGCCGCGACATCCGCAACGGGAACCACGTCGCCGGCCGCTTCGCGCTGCTCGACCCATCGCGCAACCGCCGTCTTGAGGCCGGAGAACGAGAAGTCGTAGCGGTTCTTGGCCATGTCCGACGCACGTGACAATCCCCGAGGGAACCGGATCGCCTCGGGATCGCCGGATGCCGCAGCCCGGTCGATCTGCGGGCCGCCGGGGTAGGGCAGCCCGAGGATGCGCGCGATCTTGTCGAAGGCCTCGCCGGCCGCGTCATCCATCGTCTCGCCCAGGAGTTCGACGTCGGTCGTGAGGTCGCGGACGAGCAGGAGCGACGTGTGCCCGCCGCTGACGAGCAGGGCGACCGTGGGGTACTCGAGCGGTGGGGCATCGGCATCCAGGATGTCGGCGGCGATGTGCCCGACGAGATGGTTCACGGCGTAGAGGGGGCGTTCGAGCGAGACGGCGAGCGCCTTCGCCGCGCCGACGCCGACCATGAGCGCTCCCGCGAGGCCGGGGCCGCTCGTCACCGCGACCGCGTCCATCTCGGCGAGAGTGACGCCCGCTTCGGCGAGCGCGGCCTCGATGGACGGCTGCAGGGCCTCCAGGTGCGCTCGCGCGGCGACCTCGGGCACGACTCCGCCGTAGCGCGCGTGCTCGTCCATGCTGCTGGCGATGGTGTTGCTCAGGAGGGTGCGACCCCGCACGATCCCGATCCCGGTCTCGTCGCAGCTCGTCTCGATGCCGAGCACCAGCGGCTCGTGCGGCTGCTCGCGCCCGGTCATGTGCACACTCCGCCCTGCCAGGCGGCGCCGCTCGGAGCCGCTGCCTCGGCCGCGGGGGTGGTCGTCGCGGCGCCGACCGCATCGCCGTCGGAGATTCGGTCTTCATTCGGCGCGAAGGCCGGATTCGCTCCGACATCGGGCGATTTCTCCGACGCCGCCGAAGACGCCGCCCCGCGATGGGCCGCCCAGCCGGCGACGTCGAGACGCATCACGACCGCATCGACGTCGTCCGGCTGGTAGTAGCGCGGGCGCCGGCCGACTTCGGTGAATCCCTCGGAGGCATAGAGCGCCTGCGCGACGGGGTTGTCGGCGCGCACCTCGAGGAACACATCGTGGACGCGGCGGGCGGATGCCTCGGCGAGCAGCGCCTCGAGGATCACGCGGCCGCGTCCCCGGCCCCGTGCGGCCTCGGCGATCGCGATCGTCTGGATGTCGGCATCCCTCGCTCCGCGCGGGGCACGCAGCCCCGCGTAGCCGAGCAATCGTCCCGCCTCTTCGTCGACCAGGTAGTGGCCGTGCGGCGACGAGAGCTCTTCGCGCATCATCGCACTCGACCAGGCGTCGGTCGGGAACGAGGCGCGCTCGAGCGCCATGATCGCGTCGAGGTCGTCCGGGGTCGCGGTGCGCAGGGTCATGCCGCCCCTCCCGCAGGCGTGACGCGCTTGGGTCCGGCCGAGAGGGTCACATCGGGCGCGCGCAGATAGAGGGCGTCGTGAGGGCCGATCGTTCGGCCCGCGGCCATCCCCCGCGCTGCGGCGAGCGCCACCATCGCCGCCGGAATCCGCTCGGCATCCCGGCGCCGCGCTTCAGCGAGGTCGAGGACGGCATCGACCTGATCCCGCAGCGCGAGCGCGGGCTCGGACACCCGCACCGGAAGCCCCTCGTCGTCCAGACCCTGGTAGACCGTGAAGGCCACCTCGCGGCGTCGCGCATCCGTGACGACCGCGAAGCGCTCGGCATCGTCGAGCTCGCCCCTGAGCGCAGCCTGCATCAGAGCATCCAGCGCGACCGCGTCATGGCTCACCACGGGGATGACCGGGATGCCGCGCGCCAGCGCGAAGGCGCGGGCTGCGGCGATCCCGACTCGGAGTCCGGTGAACGGACCGGGGCCCATGCCGGCGGCGACATATGTGATGTCGCGGGGACGAATGGATGCCTCGGCCAGCGCCCGCTCGATCAGTCCGCCGATGACCTCGGCGTGTCCACGCGGGTCGGTGCTCTCCAGCTGCGACCGCACGACTCCGTCCGGTTCGACGACGGCGACGCCCGTGCCGAGGGAGGTGTCGATGCCGAGGATCACCTGTCCAGGGTAGCCGGGGCTCCGGCGTCGGCCTCGCCTGAACCTCAGGACCCGGACTTCTCAGGGCCGCGCTCTCCGTGCCCGCACATCCTGCTCACCAACTTCAGAGTATTGCGCGAACTTCGGACGATCCAGTCCGATCCATCCGATCTGGCGCGTTTCTCCGGACTTCGCGCCGCAACTTCGCGCGCCGCACGGAGGACGAGCGGCGTCCCGAGTTTCGCCGCGAGGGGTGGGTCCTGCTCACAGACTTCGGAGTATTGCGCGAACTTCGGACGATCCAGCCCAATCCCTGCGAAGTTGGCGCGTTTCTCCGAACTTGGCGCCGCAACTTCGCGCGCCGCACCGAGGGCGAGCGAGGTACCGGGTTTGGCCGCGAGGGGGGGCCTGCTCACAGACTTCGGAGCAGTGCGCCAACTTCGGACGATCCAGCCCAATCCCTGCGAAGTTGGCGCGTTCGTCCGAACTTCGCGCGGCTCATCAGCGGCGAGCGACGTGCAGAGCCCGCCCTACGGCCGCCGCGACACCGTCACCGCGCGAGGCGCGTCGGCATCGAGCTCCGCCGCGGCCGGCCCGCTCCCGCCGCACGCCGTGTCGAGCCCCGCTCCGCCCCACTCGCGTTCGAGTTCGATCTCCCACCACGAGTCGACCAGTGCGTCGACCATGCCTCGGCCCCACTCCACGATGACCACCGACCGCTCCAGATCGATGTCCAGATCGTCGAGTTCGGCGGAAGACCCCAGGCGGTACGCGTCGACGTGCACGAGGGGCGGACCTCCGATGAGTGACGGATGCGTCCGGGCGAGGACGAACGTAGGACTCTGGACCGGTCCGCGCACACCGAGTCCCGCAGCGATGCCCCTCGTGAGTGTCGTCTTTCCGGCGCCGAGGGGTCCCGTGAGCACGACCAGGTCGCCGGGGCGCAGCATCCGCCCGAGCTGCTCTCCGAACTGCTCCATGTCGTCCGGCGAGGCGATCTCGCGCCGGCCCTCGACACTCTCCAGGCCGCTCACCCGAACCATCCCCTGCAGAACTCCTTCGATTCCACGCGCTCCGCGCGACATGCGATCCACGTGACGAGCTCCCTGCCCGATCTGAAGGAGTTGTGCAGATCGGATTGCCGAAAGGGCGTCACGCCGAGACCTGCCGGCGCGGCACCCGTGGCCCGATGCGCGTCACGATCTCGTAGTTGATCGTGCCCGCGGCATCCGCCCATTCGCCCGCCGAAGGAAAGCCGAGCGTCGGATCGCCGAAGAGCACGGCTTCATCGCCGACCGCGACCGGCTGATCGCCGACGTCGACGACGAACTGATCCATCGCGATGCGCCCCGCGACGCGGAAGCGCTGACCGCCGATCCACACCGGCCCACCGCCCGACGCCGACCTGGGCACCCCGTCGGCATAGCCCAGCGGCACCAGCGCCAGAGTGGTGTCGCCCTCGGTGCGGTAGGTGTAGCCGTACGACACGCCGTGGTCCCCCTGCACTCGCCGGACGGCCGCAACCGGAGCGCGCAGCGTCATCGCCGGGCGCAGCCCGAGGTCGCCCGAGTCGCGGTCGTCGAACGGCGACAGCCCGTAGATCGACACGCCGAGACGCACGCAGCCGAGGCGTGCCTCGGGGAGCGCGATAGCGGCGTGCGAGGCCGCGATGTGACGCAGCTGCGGCGCGAGACCGACGGATGCTGCAACGGCGACGCCGTCGTCGAAGAGGGCGAGCGCGGCCCGATCGTCGTCATCGGAGGTGTTCGAGAGGTGGCTGAACAGCCCGACCACGCGCAGTTTGCCGATGCGCTCCAGCCGTGCGGCCTCGGCGAAGACGACCCGGAAGTCCTCGGGCGCGATGCCGTTGCGCCCGAGCCCCGTCTCGAGCTTGAGGTGCACGCCGACCGGACGATTGACGGATGCCGCAGCCGCCGCCTGCAGCAGCTGATCGAAGCTCGAGATCCCCAGCTCGATGCCCGCGCCTGCCGCCTCACGGAAGTTGGCGCGAGGTGCGTGGAGCCATGCCAGGATCGGCGCCGAGATGCCCCCGCGTCGCAGCGCGAGCGCCTCGCCGATGTCGGCGACGCCGAGTCTGGCCGCGCCGCCCTCGAGCGCCGCGGCCGCACTGCGGACCGCCCCGTGACCGTAGCCGTCGGCTTTGACCACCGCGATGACCTCGGCGCCGGTCAGGCGCCGGAGGTGCCGGACGTTCGCGGTGATCGCGCCGACGTCGACGGTCGCCTCCCGCAGGACGCCATCGGGCAGCCGGCTCATGCGGCACCGTCCGTCGAACCCTCGGACCCGAGAGCCTCCGCGATGACGTACGCGGTCGCGAATCCCCCGTCATGGGACATCGACAGATGCAGGGTGGTGATCCCCCGCTCGGCGACGGTGGAGGCGGTCGATCCCGTCAGGGTGAACCAGGGGCGTCCCGACTCCTCGGGCGTGATCTCGATCTCTGTCCAGTGCAGGCCGTCCGAGCCGCCGAGCGCCTTGATGAGCGCTTCCTTGGCGGCATACCGTGCGGCGAGCGATCGGGGCGGACGCAGGCGTTCCGCCGGCGAGAACAGCCGCTCGACGAGTCTCGGGGTGCGCTCGATCGTCCGCTCGAAGCGCCCGATGTCAACGAGGTCGACGCCGATCCCGACGATCATCTCACCCTCCCGAAGCCGCGGCCCGCGGCATCCGTCAGCCTACCGACGGACTCGCGAACCCATGCGCAGCTGCCGAATCCATCTTCTGTTTCCCGTGGTTTCGGCAAGAACTCATGGGTTCGCGAGTCCGACGCGAGGCCCCGGGACGCGAAGCCGCAGGCGGCAGGACGCGAAGCCGCACGGCGCGGGCAGTGAGCCAACGCCAGTCCACGGGGACGCGAGGACGCGACGCGCGAGGACGCCAGTCCACGAGGACGCGAAGCCGCAGGCCGCGGGACGCGAAGCCGCACGGCGCGGGCAGTGAGCCAACGCCAGTCCACGAGTCCACGGGGGACGCGGCGCGAGGACGGGACGCGCGAGGACGCGACGGCGGACGCGGCCAACCGCGCGGCTTACTCGACGGTGACGGACTTCGCGAGGTTGCGCGGCTGGTCGACGTCCAGCCCCTTCGCGGTCGCCAGACCCATCGCGAAGATGTGCAGCGGGACGACAGCGAGCAGCGGCTCGAACAGCGGTCCCGCGAGCGGGATGTGCAGCACCTCGTCCGCGAAGGGCAGCACGGCGGCGTCGCCCTCTTCGGCCACCGCGATGATCCGTGCGCCGCGCGCACGGATCTCCTGGATGTTCGAGACGACCTTGGAGTGCAGCAGAGCCGACTCCCGCGGCGACGGCACGATCACGAAGACCGGCTGACCGGGCTCGATGAGCGCGATGGGGCCGTGCTTCAGCTCGCCCGCGGCGAAGCCCTCCGCGTGGATGTACGAGATCTCCTTGAGCTTGAGCGCGCCCTCGAGCGCGATGGGGTACCCCACGTGCCGGCCGAGGAACAGCACCGATCGCGTGTCGGCCATCCAGTGCGCGAACTGCTCGATGCGGGACTGCTCGTTGTCGAGGATCCGCTGGATCTTCGACGGAACTGCTTCGAGCTCCAGCACCTGCTGGGCGACCTCCGTCGGCGACAGCGCGCCGCGGATGCGGCCGACGTGCAGCGCGAGGAGGTAGAGCGCGGTGATCTGCGCGACGAAAGCCTTCGTCGAAGCGACCGCCACCTCGGGACCGGCGTGGGTGTAGACGATCGCGTCCGACTCCCRCGGAATCGTCGCCCCCTGGGTGTTGCAGATCGAAAGCGTGCGCGCCCCGCGCTCCCGCGCGTACTTCACCGCCATGAGCGTGTCCATGGTCTCGCCGGACTGGCTGATCGAAACCACGAGGGTGTCCGCGCCGATCACCGGATCGCGATAGCGGAACTCGTGCGCCAGCTCCACGTCGACGGGAACACGCGTCCACTGCTCGAGCGCGTACTTGCCCACCAGGCCGGCGTATGCAGCCGTCCCGCAGGCGATGATGATGACCCGGTTGATGCCCTCGAACAGCTCGTCGAGGCCATCGAGCTCCGGGATGACGACCGCACCATCACGGATGCGGCCGCGAATCGTGTTCGCGACGGCCTCTGGCTCTTCCGACACCTCCTTGGCCATGAACGACGACCAGCCGCCCTTGTCGGCGGCGCCGGCATCCCACAGCACCTCGAAAGGCTCGACATCGACGGGCTCGCCGGTGAAGTCGGTGACCGTGACGCCGTCGGGCGTGATCGCGACGATCTCGTCCTGGCCGATCGCCAGGGCGCGCCGGGTGTGCTCGACGAAGGCGGCGACGTCCGAGGCGAGGAAGTTCTCGCCCTCGCCGAGCCCGATCACGAGCGGCGAGTTGCGACGCGCGCCGACGACGAGGCCGGGGTTGTCCTCGTGCATGGCGAGCAGGGTGAACGCGCCGTCCAGCCGCCCCACGGTCGTCCGGAAGGCCGCCACGAGGTCGCCGCCGTGCGCGCGATACTCACGGCCCAGCAGGACGGCGGCCACCTCGGTGTCGGTCTCGCTGCGGAACGAGTAGCCCTCCGCGACCAGTTCCGCCTTGATCTCGGAGAAGTTTTCGATGATGCCGTTGTGGATGACGGCCAGCTTGTCGTCGTCGGCCAGGTGCGGGTGGGCATTCGCGTCGGTGGGTCCACCGTGGGTCGCCCAGCGCGTGTGACCGATTCCGGTGGTGCCGTCAGACAGCGGCGACGACGACAGGTCGTCGCGCAGCATCTTCAGCTTGCCGGCCTTCTTGCGCATGCCGAGGCCGCCGTCTCCGTCGATGACGGCGATGCCGGCGGAGTCATATCCCCGGTACTCGAGACGGGCCAGCCCCGCGAGAAGAATGGCCTGACTCTGGCGCGGGCCCACGTATCCGACGATTCCACACATGCCCCCAATCGTAGGCGGCGGGTTTGGTGCAGAGCCTGAACAAACGTCGGCGGCGCGGGTCGGCTGGCTCGGCATCCCCTGGCCCTGGTCAGCCCTTCGCCGCGCGCCCGATCGACAGGTCAACCACGCGTGTGCAGGACGATTCGGCCCGATCCGCCCTGCAGATCCGTGGTTGACCTGTGCCCAGGCGCGCGGTGATGCCAGGACTGCGCGGGGAGGGGGTGCCCCCGATGGACCAGGACGGATGCTGCCGCAGAACCGCGCAGGCAGCTCGCGCACCCGAGCTCGCAGCACCCAGCCCGGCTCAGAGTTTGCGGAGCAGCACCGACTCGACCGTGTGGTTCGCGGCCTTCTGCAGCACGAGACTCGCACGGTGGCGGGTGGGCAGCACGTTCTCCTCGAGGTTCGGGAGGTTGATCGTGTTCCAGAAGCCCATGGCACGCTCGACGGCCTCGTCGTCGGTGAGGTCGGCGAAGACGTTGAAGAACGAGTTCGGGTTGCTGAACGCGCCCCGGCGCAGGGCGAGGAACCGGTCGACGTACCACTGCGCGATGTGCTCGGCATCCGCGTCGACATAGATCGAGAAGTCGAACAGGTCGCTCACCGCCACGTCGTTGGGGGTGGGCGGGGGCTGGAGTACGTTGAGCCCCTCGACGATGACGATGTCGGGGCGGCGCACGCTGATCGAGGCATCCGGAACGATGTCGTACCGCATGTGCGAGTAATAGGGAGCGCGCACTTCGGCCGCACCGCTCTTGACCTCGGTGAGGAACGACACGAGCGCCCGGCGGTCGTACGACTCGGGGAAGCCCTTGCGGTCCATCAGCCCCCGGCGCTCGAGTTCGGCATTCGGGTAGAGGAAGCCGTCGGTTGTGACGAGCTCCACCCGCGGAGTGCCGGGCCAGCGGCTCGTGAGCTCCCGGAGCAGGCGCGCGATCGTCGACTTCCCGACGGCGACCGATCCGGCGACGCCGACGATGAACGGCGTCGTCGTGTCGGCTTCGCCCAGGAACCCGGATGTCTCGGCCCCGAGCCGCTTCGTGGCCTCCGCGTACAGCGACAGCAGCCGCGACAGGGGCACGTACACCGACGACACCTCGGCCATGTCGAGGCGGTCGCCCAGACCGCGAAGCTGCACGATCTCGGTCTCGGTGAGAGGCTGCGCGATACCCGCTGCCAGCCGCGCCCACTCCGCGCGGGGAATCTCGCGATAGAGCGAGAGGACCTGGGTCAGGGTCGCTGCGTCGTCGGCGAACATCCCCCACATCGTATCGGGTGGGACGGATGCCGCTCCCGGCCCCGCGCCCAGCACCCTGCCCGCTAGCCTGAAGCCGTGCGCCTGGGAGTCCTCGACATCGGTTCGAACACCGTCCATCTGCTCGTCGCCGACGCCCGGCCGGGCGGCAGGCCGCTCGCCACCACGAGCGAGCGGACGGTGCTGCGCCTCATGCGCTACCTGACGCCGGACGGCTCGATCAGCGATGAGGGCGTGACGGCGCTCGTCGAGGCGGTGACCCGCGCCCGCGACGTCGCGGCGGCCGAGAAGGTCGATGAGCTGCTGGCGACCGCGACATCCGCGGTGCGCGAGGCGACGAACGGCCCCGAGGTCATCGCCCGGATCGAGGAGGCGCTGGGCCAGGAGCTCCAGGTGCTCGGCGGTGAATCCGAGGCCCGCTTCACCTTCCTGGCGGTGCGCCGCTGGTTCGGGTGGTCTGCGGGCCAGATCCTCCTGTTCGACATCGGCGGCGGCTCGCTGGAGCTCGCGGCCGGAAGCGACGAGCTGCCCGAGGTGGCGGCATCCGTCCCCCTCGGCGCAGGGCGGATGACGATCGAGTTCCTCCCTGACGACCCGCCCGGCCTCGACGCGGTCGACCAGCTGCGCGCTCACACGCGCTCGATGCTCGCGCCGGTCGTCGAGCAGTTCCTCGCGCAGCCCCGACCCGACCATGTCGTGGGATCGTCGAAGGCGATCCGCTCACTCGCGAAGCTCGCCGGCGACCCTATGCCCGGCTGGTCGGGAAGCGACCGGATGCTGCTCCCCCGCGCCGCCCTGGGCTCGTGGATTCCGCGCCTCGCGCGCATCCCCGCGGCGGCGCGGCAGGAGCTGCCGGGGATCACGGCCGACCGCGCGCTGCAGATCGTCGCGGGCGCGGTCGTGCTGCACGCGGCGATGACGGCGCTCAAGGTGGACGAGCTGGAAGTGAGCCCCTGGGCGCTGCGCGAAGGGGTGCTGCTGCGCTACACGGAGTCGATGTCCTGGGGCTGAGGCCGGGCACCCCCGGTGGTGGCGTCACCGCGCTGTCGTCGAATCCACACACCGCACGCCAAACCACCCGGTTCTGCGCGCCCACGTCGGTGGACTCGCGAAGAACGGGTGGATTCGGCGGTGATGGGCGGGGTACCGGCCCATCCACGTCGGAGGCCCGGAGTTACAGCGCGAGCCGCTCCCGCACGACACCCGCGAGCCGGTCGGCGATCTCCTGGGCGGCACCGGCATCGGATGCCTCGACCATGACCCGCACGAGAGGCTCGGTGCCGCTTGCCCGCAGCAGCACCCGCCCGCTCTCGCCGAGCTCGGCGGTGGCCGCGGCGACAGCATCCGTCAGCATTTCGTCCGAGCCGACGCCATCGCGATCGACGTCGCGCACGTTGATGAGCACCTGGGGATAGACCGTCATCACGGAAGCGAGTTCGGCGAGGGTCTTGCCCTTCCGCGCCATCTCTGCGACCAGGTGCAGGCCCGTCAGCAGGCCGTCCCCGGTCGTGGCGTAATCGCTCATGATGACGTGGCCGGACTGCTCGCCGCCCAGCGTGAACGCGCCCTCGTTCATCGCCTCGAGCACATAGCGGTCACCGACAGCGGTCTGCAGGACCTGGATGCCCTGCTGCGCCATCGCCCGGTGCAGGCCGAGATTGCTCATGACGGTCGCGACGAGCGTGTCGTCCTTGAGCTGGCCGCGCTCTTTCATGGAGACGGCGAGGATCGCCATGATCTGGTCGCCGTCGACGACCTTGCCGGAAGCATCCACGGCGAGGCAGCGGTCGGCGTCGCCGTCGTGGGCGATGCCGACGTCGGCTCCGACGCGCACGACATGCTCGGCGAGCGAGTCGAGGTGGGTCGAGCCGACCCCGTCGTTGATGTTCATGCCGTCGGGGTCCGCGCCGATCACGGTCACACGGGCGCCCGCATCCTTGAATGTCTCGGGCGAGACCCCGGATGCCGCGCCGTGCGCGCAGTCGAGCACGACGTGGATGCCATCGAGGCGATGCGGCAGCGAGGCGAGCAGGTGGAGGACGTAGCGGTCCTCGGCGTCGGCGAAGCGCGCGATGCGGCCGACATCGCCGCCGGTGGGCTGCAGCTTGGGGCCGGACATGGCGGCTTCGATGCGCTGCTCGACCACGTCGGGGAGCTTGACACCGCCGCGGGCGAAGATCTTGATGCCGTTGTCAGGGGCCGGGTTGTGTGAGGCCGAGATCATCACGCCGAAGTCGGCGTCGATATCGGCGATGAGGAAGGCGGCGGCCGGAGTCGGGAGAGTGCCGGCATCCAGCACATCCACACCTGAGGACGCGAGGCCTGCCTCGACGGCGGCGCTCAGGAAGTGGCCCGAGATCCGCGGGTCGCGCGCGACCACCGCTGTGGGGCGACGCCCGGCGGCCTTGCGCGCCTGAGCGGAACGACCCTGGCCCAGGACGACGGCGGTCGCCTGGGCCAGGGACAGTGCGAGATCGGCGGTGAGGGGGCCGTTGGCCAGCCCCCTCACCCCGTCCGTGCCAAAAAGCGGCATACGGAGCGGAGCGCCGATCAGCGCTTCGAGTACTGAGGCGCCTTGCGGGCCTTCTTGAGACCGGCCTTCTTGCGCTCCTTGATGCGGGCGTCGCGCGAGAGGAAGCCGGCCTTCTTGAGGGTCGGACGGTTGTTCTCTTCGTCGATCTGGTTCAGCGAGCGGGCGATGCCGAGGCGCAGGGCGCCGGCCTGGCCCGAGGGGCCACCACCCGAGATGCGCGCGATGACGTCGTACGCGTCGGTGAGGTTGAGCACCGTGAACGGGTCGGTCACGAGCTGCTGGTGCAGCTTGTTCGGGAAGTAGTCCTCGAACGTGCGGCCGTTGATGGTGATCGTGCCGGAGCCGGGGACGATGCGCACGCGGGCGATCGCCTCCTTGCGGCGGCCGACGGCCGAGCCCGAGACCGAGAGCACGGGGCGCTCGGCGGCGACGACGGTCTGGTCGACCGGGGTCTCGGTGGAGTAGTTGCTGGTTTCGGTTTCTTCGATGTTCGCCACGAGTCTGTCCTTATCCTGTGCGGCGCTTACTGGGCGACCTGGTCGAAGGTGTACGTCTTGGGCTGCTGGGCAGCGTGCGGGTGCTCGGCACCGCGGTACACCTTGAGCTTCGTCAGCTGCTGGGCACCCAGGCTGTTCTTGGGGAGCATGCCGCGGACGGCCTTCTCGACCGCGCGGACCGGGTTCTTCTCGAGGAGCTCGGCGTAAGTGACCGACTTCAGGCCACCCGGGTAGCCCGAGTGACGGTAGGCCTTCTTCTGCTCGAGCTTCTGGCCCGTGAGGGCGACCTTCTCGGCGTTGACGATGATGACGAAGTCACCGGTGTCGATGTGGTTCGCGAAGGTCGGCTTGTGCTTGCCGCGGAGGAGGGTCGCGGCGTGCGAGGCGAGGCGGCCGAGGACGACGTCAGTCGCGTCGATGACCAGCCACTCGCGCTGGGTCTCACCAGCCTTGGGGGTGTAAGTGCGCGTCACAGTAGTGCTGCTTTCTTGATCGAACGGAGAGGTTCGTGAATCCCACTCCGGGGTGGTTCCCTGGGGAACACGCCAGTGGAGGGCTCACGTTCGTATGGGCCGGGTCAGCTGAGCCGGACACCAAAGAGCAAGCTTACGGCATCGGGATGCTGCGGCCAAACCGCCCGCTTCCCTGAGGGATCCCGCCGCGGTCGGCACGCATGCTCTACTGGGGGCGAGATCCCAGGGACGCTCACTTATGCTGTGGACGTGATACCTGGGGATGGGGACCCTCAAGGCGGCACGCCGACTCCGGCGCCGCCTGTGAGCAGGCGCGGCGGGCGCGCCACGCGCGAGACGCGCGAGGTCGACGACGACCTCGCCGACCTGTACGCGCCCGAGGATGAGGACCTCGCCCCTCGCCGGAAGCACCGCGTGTGGCCCTGGGTGCTGCTGCTCGTCCTCCTTGCCCTCATCGGCCTCCTCGTCGGGGTCGCCATCGGGGTCAAGCACATCGCCGATCGCGCGTTCCTCGTGCGAGACGAGCTCACGGCGGCGCGCTCCGTCGTCGCGACGATCCCCGGCCTGGCGCAGGCTCGCGACACCGCGGGACTCGAAGCTGCCGCGGTCGAGCTCACGACCCACGCGGATGCCGCGCTGGCCGCGACCGACGACCCCATCTGGACCCTCGTCGAGCAGGTGCCGGTCTTCGGGGAGAACCTCTCGGCGGTCCGCAAGACGACAGCGGCCGCGCACCTCCTGGTCGACGACGCGCTGCCTCCCGCCATCGAGCTCCTCGGCGTCGTCGACATCAACAAGCTCGGCCTCAAGGACGGGCGCATCGACCTGTCCGCCTTCCAGGCGGCCCTGCCGATGATCCCCGCTCTGCGTGATGCCGTCGGCGCAGCGCAGGCGGAAGTGGCGGACATCAACCGCGGAAACCTCGTGCCGCAGGTGGACGACGCCATCGGCGAGATCGTCGACGTGCTCGACCAGGCCGCCCCCGTGCTGAACGAAGCGGAGCGGGTGCTGCCGGTGGCGCTGCGGGTGCTCGGCCAGAACGAACCCCGCAACTATCTCCTGATGTTCCAGAACAACGCCGAGACGCGGGCGACGGGCGGCATCCCGGCGTCCCTCGCGATGCTGCACATCGAGAACGGCGCAATCACACTCCCTCGCCTGTCGAGCTCCACCGAGCTGGCGGACGACGGCGGGAACCTCGACCCCGGCATGCCGCCGGAGGCGCTCGGCATCTACGAGCGCGACACCATCCGCAGCATGCAGAACTACACGCGCACGCCCAACTTCCCCACGAGCGCCGACCTCATGTCGCGCCTGTGGCAGAAGGAGATCGGCGGCACGATCGACGGGGTCATCTCCCTGGACCCGGTGGCGCTGACGTTCCTGCTCGAGGCCACCGGCCCCGTCGGACTCGCGGACGGCACGCAGCTCGACGCGGGCAACGCCCCGCGGGTCATGCTCGAGGAGGTGTACGACCGGTACGGGCCGGAGGAATCGGACGTCTTCTTCGCGGATGCCGTCACCCGCACCTTCGCGAGGGTCGTCTCGGGAACGGGCGCTCCGTTCGCCCTCCTCGATGCGATCGGCAAGGGTGTCGATCAGAAGCACGTGATGGTGTGGCTCACCCGTGAGGACGAGCAGGCCATGTCGGTCGAGCAGGGTGCCTCGGGGACGTTCGTCTCCGACAACGCCAAGGGAGCGCAGGTCGGCGTCTTCCTCAACGACTCGGGCTACGGGAAGCTGGACTACTACCTCTCGAGCAGTGTGAAGGTGACCGCGGACACGTGTGCGACAGGCGACGGTCCCGCCACGATCACCACCTCGATCACGCTGAAGTCCGACGTCCCGGAGTCCGGGCTCAGCGATTACGCGCTCAACATCCGCGGTCCCCGCTTCGGAGTGCCACGCGACACGATCGTCATGGACGTCCTCTTCTTCGGACCGGTCGGCGGGCAGATCGTCGAAAGCCGGCCCTCGAACGGCGACTGGAGCAACCTCGTCCGGACGGGAATCGAGCAGAACCGGCCCGCGAAGACGATCGCGGTCGGCATCCCCCGTGGGGAGTCGCGCACCGTGACCTTCACCTCGACGGTCGATCGGGCGAGCCTGGCCACGCCGTTGTCGCCGGTCGACGTGCGCACGACGCCGATGCTGAGCAAGACGCCCATCTCGATCGAGCAGACCGCCTGCGGGTGACCTGACGCTCTATCGCCTCGTGGCAGCCCCGGCGAAGGGAGCCGCCGCGCGGGCGAACCGTCCTACGGCGTCGGCACGGGCGAACCGTCCTACGGCGTCGGCACGGGCGAACCGTCCTACGGCGTCGGCCCCGGCGGACCGTCCTACGGCGTCGGCGCGGGCGGACCGTCCTACGGCGTCGGCACCGGCGAATCGTCCTACGGCGTCGGCACGGGCGGCACGTCAGGGGTCGGCACGGGGTCCGGCTCCGGCACGGGCGCCGGTGCCGGCTCGGGCACCGGCACGGGCACGGGGGTCGCTGGGCGAACCGGCGCGGGGCTGCTCCGGGTGGTCGGCGTCACCGGCTTCACCCCGGTTGCCGCGCGAGCCTGGTCGGCGCGCAGCGCAGTCACCGCGGCCGCGTAGGCGAGCATCTCGGCATCACCTGACCCGCCGGCGTTCTGAGCGGCAGGCACGGCGACGGATGCCTCGGTGACCGCATCGCGGAAGCTCTGCAGCGCGCGCCGGTTCTCGCCGACGATCACCGCTGCGGCGTCGGGGAGCGATGCACCCAGGGCGACCTGCGCGGCACGCAGTGCGTCGAGGGCCTGCTGCAGCGATGCCTGGGCACCGCGCACGTCGCGGGTCGCTGCGGCCACAAGGTCTTCATGGTCCTGGGCGCTCTGGGTCGCCGCCGCGACCTCGTCGATGTCGCTCATGTCGACGTCGCCGCGCTCGTACGGCTCGGGAAGGTCGCCGAGCGCCGGCTCGGCCAGCTTCGCATTCAGGGCTGCGAGCGCCGCGTTCGACGCGTCCAGCGCCTCCTGGGGAGCCATGCCGGCGATCGCCGCCAGCGGCGGCGCGGCGCTGTCGGCCGTTGCCCGCGCCGTCTCGACCGTGGCTTCGTACTCAGCGACTGCGGCGTCGAGCACCGATTGCGGCTCGGTGGCGTACGCCTCCGCAGCCTCGAGGTCATCGACGGCCGCGGCGAGCTGCTGCGCGGCAAGGTTGTCGGCGGCTACGGACCGCGCGAAAGCGAACCCCCCGGCCACGACGCCGATGAGCAGCAGGATCGACACGGCGACCGACCAGCGAACGCGTGTGCTCCACGCCCGGATGCCGCGACGCCGCGGAGGGACGGATGCGGCTACCGTCTGGGGGGGCACGTCAGTCGGCTGCCCCTGACTCGGCTGGGCGTGACTCGACGCTCCGACCGCCGCCGGGGTTGCGACCGCCGCGGGGACTGGGCTGGCCGGCAGCACCGCGCCGCCCGAAGCTATCGTCTCGAGCCAGCTGCCGGCAGACGCTTTTTCGGTCGTGAACCCAGCCTCTTTCTGGGGGGTGACGGCAGGCTCCTCCACCAGGTGCTCAAGCCATGCCAGCGAGTCGTCGATCTCCGCGTCGGCCGCGGGTGCCTCACTGCCCGGGCCCTCGGCCGGTGCATCCCCCGCCGTATCGCCGGCGGCAGTCGCGTCAGCGGGGGCAGTCGGAGCGAGTGCCGATGCCCCGAGCGCTGGCCCCGCCACGGGGAGGACGGGATCCTGAGGCTCTGGCTCCGGCTCGATCTCGGCCCGAGGCTCTGGCTCCGGCTCGATCTCGGCCCGAGGCTCCGGCTCCAGCTCCGCGTGAGGCTCCGCCGCCAGCTGGGCGGCCGGCTCAGGCTCCAGCTCCGCGGCCGACTCAGGCTCCGACTCCGGCTGGGGCACCGGCCCCGCCTCCGGGAGGACAGGCGACTGCTGCTGCGGCTGCGGCTCACCCTCCGGCTCCGGCTGGGGCACACGCTCTGGCCCGGGCGAGCCATCCACCACCTTCGCCGAAGGCGCGGCATCCGGTGTCGACTGCTCTTCTCCTGTCGGGGTCCCCGTCTCCATCACCGGCTGACGCGACGATCCGGATGCGGGCTCGGGGGGCGACACCGACCGGGGGTCCCACGAGAAGTCGGGTATGCCCTCGCGGACGGGGGGCGACTCGGTGGACAGGCCCGCGAACAGCGCGGCGAGGCGCTGCTCGGCGGCGCCGTCGCCGGCTGCGTCCTCGACGTCGTAGCGCGGCTCGGCGCTCGGCGTGAGCGGCGCGAACAGTTCGGCGAGGCGGCGGTCGGAGGCGGATTCCTCGCGCATTTCCGGCTCGCCGACGAGCGACGCCGCGCCGTCCTGCGGGTCGGTGTCGGGATCTTCGTCTGCTGTCACGCGTGTGCCTCACCCACGGGAAGGAGCGCGGTCATATTACACCGGCAGGCAGAGCCGTCTCTGTGAGCACAGCGAGTAAGCCCCGATCAGAGGGGGAAGCGCACCGGCTTTCGCGGAGTGCGCCGCCGCCCGTGTGCCGCCGCCGGGTGGCGGCATCCGCTCACATCCGCGATCTGATATGCGACGTTCTTCACGCACGTTCACATCAAGGAGTTGCAGCCGGCGAAGTCCGGGGTAGCCTAGCCGTTGCGTCGTCGCAGCCGTTGGAGCTGCGGCAAGCCTGGTGGATCTGAGTCTCACGAGGTCTCCTCGCTCGCCCGAGGGCAACACGAGGCATGCGTGTGACTGGGGGGTCATCGATGGCCGTATCTGAAGCAACGGGGCTGCCTGTGCAGGCGGATAGTGCGATATCACGCGGACTCATCGTCCACGAGTGGGTCGAGCGCTGGGGTGGCGCGGAACGGGTGCTCGACGCGATGATGGACGCCTTTCCGGAGGTCGGGGTCCGCGTTCTCTGGAACGACACCCCCATGCTGGACGGCAGCTCCTTCACCGAGTCCTGGATTGCCCGCACAGCCCTGCGCAACCACAAGGTGCTCGCGCTGCCCGCGATGATTCCCACGTGGCGGATGCCGACACCCGGCTCGCCGGAATGGATGCTGGTCAGCTCGCACCTGTTCGCCCACCACGTCAAGGCACGAGGCGGGACACGCAAATACGTCTATGCGCACACCCCCGCGCGCTACATCTGGGAGCCCGAGCGCGACCACCGCGGCAACGCGGCATGGGTGCGGGCTGCCAGCGCACTGCTGAAGCCGATCGACCGCCGCCGCGCCGCCGAGGCGACGTCGATCGCGGTCAACAGCCGGTTCACCGGCGAGCGAGTGGCCCGGGCCTGGGATCAGCCCTCGCGAGTGATCTACCCACCCGTCGACACCCAGACCCTCATGGCCACCGACGACTGGTCTCCCTTCCTGAGCGACGACGAGCGGCGGCAGCTGGATGCACTGCCCGAGACATTCCTGCTGGGCGCATCCCGGATGGTGGCATACAAGCGCCTCGACCGGGTCATCGAGATCGGCGCCCACGCGAAGGTGCCCGTGGTCATCGCCGGCACCGGTCCGAGCCACGACGAGCTGCGTGCGGTTGCGGCCGCGTCCAGCGCCGAGGTGACGTTCATCGTCGCGCCCTCCGACGCCATGCTGTTCGCGCTGTACGCACGCGCTCTCGCCTACGTCTTCCCCGCCGTCGAGGACTTCGGCATCATGCCGGTCGAGGCGATGGCCTGCGGAACGCCGATCATCGCGAACTCGGTGGGCGGCGTGCCCGAGACCGTCGAGATCGTCGGCGGTGGCGTCACGTGCGAGATCGAGGAGACGAACGACTGGGACGAGCTCATCCACCAGGCGACGTCGCTGGATGCCGGCGCCTTCCGGCAGCGGACCCAGGTGTTCTCGCGAGCGCGCTTCATCTCGGAACTGCATGAGTGGGTGCTCGGAGAGCAACCCGGGCCGATAGCCTGACGGTGTTCTCTTCCGCGGCCACCCGGGCAGCCCGGGCGAGCCGCGGGAGACCTTGAGAGGGGGCCTCATGGGTACTGACGCTGAGCCTGGCACTCCGGCGATCGACCGCCGTACGCTGCTCAAAGCCGGCGCGTGGGCGCCTCCCGTCATCCTGCTGTCCTTGCCCGCACCCGCGGCCGCGGCAAGCGTCACCGCCACGGGACAGCTCAACTTCACGAACCTCTCGTACTACTGGGCCTACGACGCCACCGGCGGGATCGTCGGGCTCACCGCGAATACGAGGGTGATCTTCACGGGACCCGGCGCGACAGGAACGGTCACCGCGATCACGATGGTGGTGACCATCCAGAATCCGACCGAGCTCTACCTCGCCGGTGCGACACCGACCATCCTGATGGGCGCCCCGGACTGGAAAGCATCCGGGCCGGCGGAGACGGTCATCATCAACAATGCGAGCTGGATCCGGTACACGTTCGCGTGGACGGGCGTCCTTGCGCCGAACGAGTCCACAGTGGTCATCGAGGCGACCGTCCCGTTGACCACGCGACAGTCCACCACCCCGGCGGGAAGCCCCTGGACGATCACCGCCTCGGCACCCGGCGCCCCTGGCGTAGCGCCTGCCACCGGTGCAGGCCTGGGGACGGAGTTCGAAGACCGGGGCCCCATCACCCCCATCACCCCCTGAAGCCTCGGTTCAGTCGAACGGGTACCGTGAACCTGTGACCCAGACGCAGGCGCGCCCCGCGCGGAAGCCGCTCTGGCGCCGCGTTCTGGGGAGCAGCTGGTTCCCGCTGGTCGCGTCGGTGGTCGTGACGGGGCTGGTCCTGAGCTTCGTCGCCAAGCCCTATTGGGTGCCGTCAGGGTCCATGGAGACGACCCTCCAGCCGGGCGACCGCGTCATGGTCAATCGGCTCGCGTACCAGGGGTCGTCTCCGGGCACGGGCGATGTGATGGTCTTCGACGCCGGACCGGCGTGGCAGATCGAGCCGTCCGGAGCGTCGAACCCGATCAAGAGCGCACTGCGGTGGGTGGGCGAAGTGACCGGCTTCGGCCCCTCGAGTGCGCACACGCTCATCAAGCGGGTGATCGGCACCCCGGGCACGACGGTGGAGTGCTGCACCGCGGACGGGCAGGTGACGATCGACGGACAGACGCTCGAGGAGCCGTACGTGACGTACGACCTTCCGTTCGAAGCGGGCGTGCTGGACTGCACGACCACCCCCCGATCGTCGCGCTGCTTCGGCCCGGTCGAGGTTCCCGCCGACTCGTTCCTGATGCTCGGCGACAATCGTGCGAACTCGGCCGACTCAGCCGTGGGCTGCCGCGGTGACAGCCCGCCCGCCGACTGCTGGCGGTGGGCGACGCGGCCGGACGTCGTGGGAAAGGCCTTCGTGCTGTTCTGGCCGCTCACTCGCTGGACCGGCCTGTAGCCCTGACCGCGGAGCCGCCGTCGTCGGCCACAATGTGACCATGACACGCACCGCTGAGACCACCTCGCTGCAGCGCACCTACCGCTACCTGCGGATCGGTCTCGCGGCAACCGTCGTCGTCATCTTCGTGTCGGTCGCCGTCGCGATCCCGGTGGTGGGGCTGCTGCCGTCGATCAGCCACTACTACTACACCCCCGCCCAGAACGGCTTCGTCGGCGCCCTGCTGGCCGGCACGCTCGCACTCCTCGCCCTCTCCGGGCGCCACGCGGAGCCCGTGCTGCTGGATGCCGCGGCCCTGGTCGCCCCGCTCATCGCGATCGTGCCCGCCGAGATCGCCCCCGGCTCTGTGCCGGGACTCGACGATGGCTGTGTGGACGCGTGCGTGCCGAGCGCGTTCTGGCCCTCGATCAACAACGGCGTCGCGACCTACCTGATCGTCGGCACGCTGGCAGTGATCGTCGCGATCGCGATGCCCGGGTTCCGACGCCTCGTGCCGGGCGCGCTGATCGCGATCGCGGTGATCGCGGTCGTGACCATCGCCTGGGGATTCTTCTTCGACACGTTCCTGACCTACGCGCATGTCATCGCGTCGGTGGCATTCTTCGGCCTGATCGCCGCGGTCGCGGTGGTGAACGCGATCGGGCGGCGGGAGGACGAGTATCCCCCGACGAGACCCTTCCGCATCTCGTACATCGTCATCGCGGTGCTGATGGTGCTCGACATGGGGGTGCTCATCCCGTCGGCGCTCTTCGGCGGTGGCGACGCCTGGGGCGTGCTCGTGTGCGAGTCGCTCGCGCTCGCGCTGTTCCTCGTCTTCTGGATGCTGCAGACCGCCCAGAAGTGGGATCAAGCCGACCCGACGCTCGTCGCCGTCTAGCGCCGCTCAGGGGCGGGGCCCCGGAGGAGCGGCATCCGATCCGACGGCGTCCTTGCCGCTGTCGGCGCCCACGCCTAGCGTGAGCAGGTGACCGACAACCCGACGCCCCCGAACATCCAGTTCGATGTCACTCTGCCGAGCGAGATCGAGACGGGCGTGTTCGCGGACTTCGCGAACATCTGGCACACGCCCAACACGTTCGTCCTCGACTTCCTGTCCGTGAAGGGGCCCGCCGCGCGCGCCGGCGAGACCGAGCCTGCCCGGCTGCCGGTCAAAGTCGCCGCGCGCGTCCGGATCCCGCCCGAGCAGATCTTTCCGCTGATCGAAGCGCTCACGCAGCAGGGTCAGCGATGGCTGCGGGAGAACGGCCGGTCCGAGCCGCCGGCGAACTGGGCGCAGCAGGCGCCGCCGACCGGGTGACGGCTCGCCCGCACGCGCGCTGGTGCGACACGCGGCTGTAACCGGCCCTTCACGAGCGTTGGATACCGTCGCGCCATGACCCCACACGCGATCAAGGCCGTGATTCCCGCCGCAGGTCTGGGCACCCGGTTCCTGCCGGCCACCAAGGCGATGCCGAAGGAGATGCTTCCGGTCGTCGACAAGCCGGCGATCCAGTACGTCGTCGAGGAGGCGGTCGCCGCGGGCATCGATGACGTACTCGTCATCATCGGGCGCAACAAGAACGCGCTCGCGAACCACTTCGACCGCGTGACCGAACTCGAGCACACTCTCGAGGCGAAGGGCGATCACAGCAAACTCGAGCGGGTCATGCACTCGAGCTCGCTCGCCGACATCCACTTCGTCCGCCAGGGCGACCCGAAGGGGCTGGGGCATGCCGTGCTGCGCGCGCGCAAGCACGTCGGCAACGAGACCTTCGCTGTGCTCCTCGGCGACGACCTGATCGACGCGCGCGATCCGCTCCTCTCGCGCATGATCGAGGTCTCCATGGCGCGCTCGGCGACGGTCGTGGCGCTCATGGAAGTCGATCCCAGCCAGATCCACCTCTACGGGTGCGCGGATGTGGAGTTCACCGACGAACCGGATGTCGTGACCGTCAAAGCCCTTGTCGAGAAGCCCTCGGCAGCCGAGGCGCCGTCGAACTTCGCGATCATCGGTCGCTATGTGCTCAAGCCCGAGATCTTCGACGTGCTGGAGAACACCAGTCCGGGCAARGGCGGCGAGATTCAGCTCACCGACGCGCTCGAAGAGCTCGCGGCCGACGAGACGGTCGCCGGTCCGGTGCTGGGGGTCGTGTTCTCGGGCCGACGGTACGACACGGGCGACCGGCTCGACTACCTCAAGTCGAGCATCCTGCTGGCCCTCGATCGCGACGATCTCGGGCCCGTCCTCTCCGACTGGATCAAGGACGAGCTGGCCCCGACGCTCGCGTGAGGTTCCCCTCGATGGCGAGCCGATACGTTCTGGACGAGCCGCTACGCCCCGTACGGTCCCAGCCGTATCGGGTCGTCGCTGCTGTATCGGCTCGCCGAATGGGGGCTCGCGGAATGGGGGCGGGCTCCGGAATGGGGATGCCGCTTCGGTCCCGCTCAGCCCCAGAGGGTGCCGGCGAGCGCGAGCAGCACGAACGTGCCGTTGTAGACGACGTGCGTGAGAATGGCGCCCCAGATGCGCCCCGTCAGGAGCACGAGGGCCGAGCAGACGAGTCCGAGCAGGGCGAGTGAGATGACGTCGCCGACGGTCGGGACGAGGGTCAGGGAGTGCAGCAGCACGAACAGACCGGTGCTCACCAGACCCGCAGCGATCCCCGCCATGAGCTTGCCGAAGCGCCTCCGCAGGAGGGTGTACACGCAGACGAGCACGACGGCGCGGAAGAAGAGCTCCTCGAGCACCGGCGCGATCACGACCGGGCTGATCACCTCGGTGAGCAGGAAGTCCGACCCGAGCTGCCCGCCGATCGTGGGATACGACGGAAAGGCTCCCGAGCCGCCGGTCGCGGTCTCGACCCAGCCCTGGGCGAATCGCAGCAGGATGCCGAGCGCGAGGCCGAACACGACGTCCGCAGCGCTGATCCTGAGCAGGCCGATGGGCCGTGAGCGGGCGAACGCCCACACGATCCCGACGAGAAGCCCGGCCCAGAGCGTCAGCTGCGCGGCGAGCGCAGCCCACTCGGCGCCGACGAACGTGATGATCGCGGTGCCGGCGATGACCGCGACGCCGAGGGAGAGGATCGCGACTCCGAGCGTGAGCTCGCGCCAGCGCGCCACCGTGCGACCGCCGAGCCGCCAGTCGCGCCGATGCGTCCGTTTGCGCGGGGCCGCGCCGGGCTCCCCGGTGACGGCCGTCGCGTCGGCCTCCTCGGTCACCGCGGTCGCGTCCGCCTCTGCGGTCACGTCGGTCTCCGGGGTCGGGTCGGTCTCGTCCGCCACGTCGGTCACGGCAGGGGAATCCCCGGCGCTGGCGAGGTCGGTCGCGGCAGTCGGCGACCCCGTCGGGACGCCCGGTGAGGCGTCGGTAGAGTTGTCCGGCACGCGCTACACGCTACCGTCCTCGTCTTTCCGCAACGTTTCCCGGAGGTCTCTGCCGTGTTCGAGGTGCTGACGGTCTGCACGGGCAACATCTGCCGCTCCCCGCTCGCGGCCGAGGTCCTGCGCGCCCGTCTCGCCCCCATCGACGCCGTCGTCACGAGCGCCGGAACAGCCGGCCTCCGCCATGCGCCGATGACGTCGGAGGCGCAGCTGATCGCGGTGCAGTACGGGGTGACGGCGGATGCCGCGGGGTCCCATCGGTCCCGCTACCTCCTCGAGCAGCACCTCGTCTCGCCCGACCTCATCCTCACCATGACGCGTGATCATCGCCGCCATGTCGCCGAGCTCGCCCCTTCCCGACTGCGGTCGACCTTCACGGTCCGCGAGTTCGCGCGGCTCGCCGCGGAGGTGTCCGACCATGAGCTGCGCGCGGCGGTCGATTCCGCTCCGGATGCCTCGCGACGCGTGCGTGCCGCCGCCGCGGTCGTCGCATCCCGCCGAGGACGCGGCATCCTTCCGGCGCATCCTGACGACGACGACGTCATCGACCCGTTCCGTCGCTCGTGGGAGACCTACGAGCGCTCTGCCGCGCAGCTGGTCCCCGCTCTCGACGACGTGCTGCGGGTGCTTCGGATCGCCGCCGGATGACGCCCTGGCTGACGCCCTAGGTGACTCCCTCGATGTCCCCGGTTTACACGCCCGACATGTGCAGGCGGGATGCTGGAAACTCACTTGTGCCACGATCGACGGACCTCGGGGTCCCCACCGGAATCCGCTCGCAGGATTTCGGCCTCTGAGTGAAAGGTGTCATGGAGCTCACTGATTACATCCGGATCCTTCGCAAGAGCTGGATTCTCATCGCCATCGCGACGCTGCTCGGAGTGGGGAGCGCAGCGGCGTATTCACTGACGCGCACCCCGACCTACGAGGCGAGCAGCACGGTGTTCGTGTCGACACAGGCCGGCGGAACGATCAGCGAGATGCAGCAGGGCTCGAGCTTCACTCAGTCGCGCGTGACGACCTACACGAATCTCGTGGCCACGCCGATCGTCATGAATCCCGTGATCGCCAAGCTCAACATCGACACCACGGTCTCGCAGCTCTCCGGCGCGGTCACCGCCTCGTCGCCGCTCAACACGACACTCATCACGATCACCGTCGAAGACACCGACGCGGTGCGCGCGGCCGACATCGCCAACGCCCTCGCGGCGAGTCTCACGGCGGCGGTCGAGTCGATCGAGACGCCGAACGGCACCGACACGAGCCCGGTGCGGCTCACGCGCGTGAAGGATGCGCAGCCGGCCCTCAGCCCGTCGAGCCCCAACGTCACGCTCAACCTCATCCTCGGCGGGCTGATCGGGCTCGCGATCGGCATCGGCATCGCCGTGCTGCGGTCGGTGCTCGACACCCGCATCCGCAACGCCCGGGACATCGAGCTCGTCACCGACCGGCCGATCATCGGAGCCATCGCTTTCGACCCTCGGGCGAAGGAGCGGCCGCTCATCGTGCAAGACGACCCGCGGAGTCCTCGCGCCGAGTCGTTCCGCGCCCTGCGCACGAACCTCCAGTTCCTCGACATGGGCGGGCGGGCGAGCTTCGTCATCACCTCGAGCCTGCCGAGCGAGGGCAAGTCGACCACGACCCTCAACCTCGCGATCGCCCTGGCCGACGCGGGAAAGCGGGTCGCGCTGATCGACGCCGACCTGCGCAAGCCCAAGATCGCCGAGTATCTCGGGATCGAGGGGGGCGCAGGTCTCACCGATGTGCTCATCGGACGCGCCGAGGTCGGCGACGTCATGCTCCCGTGGGGCGAACGCAGTCTGTTCGTGCTTCCGGCGGGCAAGATCCCCCCGAACCCGAGCGAGCTGCTCGGCTCCGCGCAGATGCATGCGCTGCTCGCCGAGCTCGAGAGCGAGTTCGACGTGGTGCTGTGCGATGCTCCGCCGCTTCTGCCGGTGACGGATGCCGCAATTCTGGCGAAGGCCACAAGCGGCGCGATCGTCATCGTGTCGGCGGGCCGCACGAACCGGCACCAGCTCTCCGGGGCGGTGGATGCCCTGCAGACGGTCGACGCGAAGGTCGTGGGCGTCGTTCTCTCGATGGTGCCGACCCGCGGGCCTGACGCCTACGGCTATGGGTACGGGTACGGGTATGGCTACGGGTACGGTCACGCACCCGAGGCCGCCACCCGCTCGACGCGACGCGGCGGCAAAGGCAAGCCCACTACTCCCCCGGCACCGCTTTCCGCGGCATCCACCGTGACCGCCGCTCCCACCGCCGACGGACCTGCCGCGGACGCCGTCGACGAGGCGAGCGAGCGTCAGCGAAGCGACACGACTCCGGTCGGGTAGGGGGTGCCACGACGCGGAGGCAGCACCGCATCGTGGGTCGGCGTCGTGGCCGTCCTTCTCCTCGCCGGAATCGTGGGAGCCGTGGCCATGCTGGCCTACCAGCAGGCGCGTCCCGCCGCGACGACGGGCGTCGCCGCCCCCGTGCCCACCTTCGTGCTCGGCGTGCAGACGCCGACACCGACGCCGACACCCACACCGACCGTCGCCCCGGTGGATCGCTCGACGGAGCGTTTCCTGAGCATCGACGGGTCCACCTGGTGGCGGTCGACGGCGGGTGCGTGCTCCGGCGCGGAGCCGCTTGTGGAACGCTCCGCCGACGCCGGCACCACGTGGGTGGATGTCACGGCCCGCTATCTGGGGCTCGCGCAGGTCGCCGGAGTGGATGCTCTCGCTGAGGGCGAAGCGGGAGTCGTGGCCGGCATCGGCGCGGCGTGCGAGGGGCAGTACCTCCGGACGTTCACCCAGGGCGAGTTCTGGGAGTCGTACCCGGGGCTGCTCGCGGCATCCCGCTTCATCGACGCGGCCGACCCCGCGACCGTTCATCTGCCGGCGGGTGAGGTGGGCGCCCCCTGCGCCGAAGCGCACGGCCTCCGCGCCGCCGGTGACATCGTGGCACTGGTGTGCGAGGCGGTGGCGTATCTATGGAGCGGTGGCTCGTGGGTCGCACTCCCGACTCCGGCTGTGGCGGCCGTCGCGGTGGATCGCGGGGACGTCCTGGTCGCGGCGCGTCCCGAAGAGCCCGAAGCGTCCGAAGAGCCCGAAGAACCCGACGCGACGTGCGCGGGCCTCGCGGTGACGCGGTTCCCGGCGGGCACCCCCGGTGCGGGCATCCCCGCGGGATGCGCGGAGATTCCGGATGCCGCGGCCCCCGCCGCCCTCGCCATGTCGCCCGACGGGCTCGTCGTCTGGTCGGGCGACGCGATGGTCCCCGTCCGCTGAACCCCCGGCGCACCTGCACCCGGCGCCGATCCCCGTCGAACCGCTCAGGTCTTGGCAAACCGTCGTCAGAGGGACAGACTCGGCACCAGTTCGATGACTTTTCTCGGGGCGAGGGGAATCGGCGAGATGACGTCCATCTGGCGTGCGCGCAGCGGAGCGGAGCAGGACAGCCGTGCCTAGGATCACCGAAGTCGTAGACGGCGTCCGGATCAGCGACAGTGCCGACGGCGCGGTCCATCTTCCGTCGCATGGGCGCCTCACCGTGCTCGCCCAGGATCCCGAAGTCGCCGTCGACGGGTTGCCGGTGGCTGTTGCGATCCCGTTCCCCCGCACGCGCCTGCAGCGCGGCCCCGCCAACCATCGCTTCCATGTCGTGGATGCCGGTGCCCGCGGTGTCGACGCGAAACCGCCCGTCCTCCTGACCGTCGAAGGCGCTCCCTGGGAGCTCTACGATCGCTGGGCCGGCGACGACGGCACCCTGCCGCTGGACGCGATCGACACTCCCGAGTTCCGGGCTCAGAACGTGTTCGCGATCGCGAACAACACGCTGGAGCTGTTCGAGCGCAATCTCGGGCGACGCATCCCGTGGCGGTCAGGGTGGCCGCACCTGTTCCTCGTCCCGCGCGGAATGCTCGGCGCCAACGCCCGCTACGCGCCGGATCGCCGTGCGGTCATCTTCGGCTGGCTGCCCGCGATCGCCGGCCTGCCGTCGGTACATGCGGCGTTGAGCTTCGATGTCATCGCGCACGAGGTGACGCACGCGATCCTCGACGGGCTTCGTCCCCGCTATGTCGAGCCGGGGCTGCCCGATCAGCTCGCGTTCCACGAGGCGCTGGCCGACATCGTGGCGATGCTGTCGGTGTTCGGGCTGGAGGGTGTGGTCGGACGCCTTCTTCAGCGTTCGCCCGAGAAGAGGTTCACGTTCCCTTCGGACCGAGCGGCGGCATCCCTCCGCGATGAGACCGAGCAGTCGAAGGCGCGCATCCGCGGACGTGCCGACTACCTGAAGTCCACCGCACTCATGGGGCTGGCAGAGCAGCTCGGCCGCGCTCGTGCGCTGCGCGATCGCACCCCCGATCCCGGTGCCGAGCAGATGCCGCTCCGCCGGTCGGTGGCGCTGGAGCCCGATCCGAACCTGCTCAGCGACCCGGAGTTCCTCGAGCCGCATCGCCGAGCCGAGATCCTGGTGGCCGCTGTCATGCACACTCTGTCGGGCATGTGGGCGACGCGCATCGACGAGCTCGAGCGGACGGGGGGCGTGAACGTCGCCCGAGTCGCCGAGGAGGGGAGCCGGGCGGCATTCCATCTCCTGCAGATGATCCTCCGGTCGCTCGACTATCTGCCGCCGGTCGAGCTCGAGTTCGCCGATGTGATCGATGCCATCGTCACGGCGGACAAGCGGCTGAACCCCGACGATGCGTTCGACAGGGAAACGCTAGAAGACGCGTTCGAGGAATTCGGCATCGTGCCGCCCGAGCACAAGATCGTCGATGAAGACGGACTCGCCGCGCCGCCGCCAAAGACATCGCCCGCACCCGCACCGGCACCATCGGAGCTCGACAGCGACCCGGACGCCCCACCGGATCGCATCCGCTACGACCACATCAACCTCGTGGCACTCCGCAGCAGTCCTGAGGAGGTCTTCGCCTTCATCTGGAACAACGCGGGCGCCCTGGGGATCGACGTGCGGCTCGCCACCCGCGTCGATCGCGTGCTCGCGACGACGCGCGTCGGCGCCGACGGGCTCATCGTGAACGAGATCCTGGCGGACTACACGCAGTCGATCATCACGACGGCCGGGCAGCTGCCGGACTCGATCAGGAAACCCGAGGGGATGGATGCCGGGGCCCGCATCACGATGTGGGGCGGCGGCGTGCTCGTGTTCGACCAGTTCGGACGATTCCGCCTGCATCAGCGCAAGCCGATCCTCGATGGCGAGCGGCAGACGCGCCGCCTCGCGGATCTCTACGCTCGCGGAATCAGCGACACCCGCGGCGGCTACGGAAGCTCCGACGGTGTGAACGCCGACGAGAGATTCGCGCTGCTGCACCCGCGGAGGACGGCCGACTCATGGTGAAGCCCGGCCCCAGTCACCTGCGGATCCGCACCTACAACGTGGGATTCGGGGACTGCCTGCTCATCACGCTGACGTATCCGGTGCCGCTGGACGATCAACGGACGGAGCGGCACGTCCTCATCGACTTCGGCTCCAAGGTGCGCGCGGACGGCGGGCCGAGCGTCGCCGCTGTCGCGGGCAAGATCGCCGAGCACTGCGGCGGCAAGCTGGACCTCATCGTGGTCTCTCATCGCCATCAGGACCACCTGAGCGGCTTCGGCAGCAAGCAGGCCAAGAAGCACCTGGACGGACTCAGCCCGTCGAGGATCGTGCGGCCGTGGACGGATATGCCCGAGGCGACGAGGAAGCAGCCTGGGCATGATCTGGACGCCGACTCGCTCGGCTTCCTCAGCCTGCTCGACTCGCTGGACGAACGGAACGCCGACGTCGACCTTCAGTTCGCAGGCGACGACCGCGTGCTCGCCGAGCGCGCCAAGGCACTTGCCGCGCTCGGGATCAAGAACCCCGATGCCGTCGCCATGCTCGAGAACTGGGTCGCTCCCGAGCACTGCCGATGGGTGCGCGCCGACGATGTCCTGGACGATCTCGAGGACGTGCTTCCCGGAGTGGAACTCGAGGTGCTCGGACCCCCGACCCTCCTACAGGCGCCACTCATGACGAGCTATGCATCCAGCTCGACGGAGTACTGGCTCGGGATGCTGGAAGACCACACGATCGAGCCTGCGCTGATGGCACCGGTCGCCAAGGACGAGCTGCTGCCGTCGAAGCTCACCGTGGCAGAGCCGGCCGGACTCGGCCGGGCCTCGTGGCTGCTCGACCGCCTGCATGAGCAGGGACCGCGACAGGTGCTCGAGATCGTCGAGGGATTCGAGGACGTGCTCAACAACACGAGCGTCGTCCTGCTGATGAGAGTCGCCGATCGCACCCTGCTGCTCGCCGGGGATGCGCAGGTGGAGAACTGGAGCTACACACTCGATCGCGCGCTGGGCACCAAGGACGCGAAGGGTGAGGACAAGAAGAAGCCCGATCGAGCACTGCGCCGCAAGCTCGCGAGCGTGGACGTCTACAAGGTCGGCCACCACGGAAGCCGCAATGCGACCCCGCGGCGACTGGTCGACCTGTGGAGGACGGAGCGGGGTGACGACCGCCCGCTGTGGTCGGTGCTCTCGACCCGCGTAGGAACGTACGGGTCGACCGCCGAGGGCGAAGTGCCGAAACCCGAGCTCGTCGAGGCGCTCGAAGCGCTCGGGGCAGTGCATTCCACGCAAGCCCTCCCCGCCGCGGTCTGGTGGTTCGACATCGAGACACCGGCGACAGGGGCCGCGCCGGTCTTCGCCTACACGCCGGGTCCTGCTCAGATCTGAGCGAGCGCCACGACGGCGCCGACACCCGTGAGCACGGCAGCGGACGTCCACCGGCCCGGACGGTTGTGCGGCAGCCGAACATCGCGCCACGCGAGCCACCCCAGCACCGCGACGACCAGCAGATTGTGCCCCGACAGGCTCATGAGCGCCATGCTCGGCCAGCATCCGAGCACCGACGCCCAGCCGAGCGACACACCGAATCGCCGGCACGCCGAGCTCGCCCCACGCCCCAGCGGCGGGGCGAGCACTCGGTGACAGCGCGCCACCGCGGCATCCCGCAGACGAGTGAACTGCCACGCGACCGCCGCTCCGCAGACCAGGAGCACCGCCACCCATCCGGGCAGGACAGCGGATGCTGCCATCAGCGCGGCGGTACCCGCAGCGCCGGCGGCGACCCACACCGCGCTCCACCCTGCCGCGACCTCCACGGTCGCGAGCGTGCGGCGTGACCGAGGACTGCGCAGGCCGATTGTCCGCAGATTCCCTGCGATGAGCGGCAGCATCGTGGCCGCCGCCATCGCGACCCACAGGAGCAGATGCATTCCCGCTGACTCGAGGGCCCCGGGAGTCGCCTGCGCCGCATCGGGCGCCAGGGGAAGGACAGCGTGATGCTGCCAGGAATATCCACTCCCCTGGGCCCCGAGCGGATACCACCCCACAGCGCTCCACATCAGCACGGCCCATCCCGCGAGCGACACCGACCACACCCAGCGCTCGGGCCCCGGCCGCCACAGCGACCGCGACCACCCGCGCGGATCGAGCCGGGTCGACGCGCGCGACCGCCCGGTGCGCAGCAGCGACACCGTCACCCGACCTCGAGGGATATGCGCTCGATCGTGAGGCCGATCGACTCGAGGTCGCGATCCTCGTCCGCCGGCACGAGGGTGACCCTCGCCGACAGCGGGTTGAAGTCCGTGAGCTCCTGCACGACAGCGGTCACATCGAACACGCGGCTGCTTCCGCGGTCGCCGTTGGTCTCGAGGCTCGACTCGAACACTCCGAACAGCGTCAGGTTGCCCGCGGGCTGCCTCGACGGCTCCGCGGGATCCGCATCGTCGCCGAGGTAGAGCGCGTAGGACGTCTGAGCGGGGAGCTCCGATCGGATCCCATCCATCCGGATCGCCCAGCGCTGGCCCTGTGCGGCGGAGGCCGCGTCGCCGTCTCCACCCGTGAGCTCGACGGTCGTCGTGCCCGCGAGCGCCACCGCGGAGGATGCCGCGATCGGCGTGAAGTCCCCTTGATCGAGCCCGAACGGATCGATGTCCGCGCCCGCGGGCGGCGCCGGCACCGGGCTGAAGACGGGCGGCGCCGTGGTGGCGTACCGGTAGCCGAGCGCTTCGACGTCCAGCACCTGGGGCGCGGTCCACGCCTTCACCCGGCCATTGGCGCGCAGGAACCTGAACTCCCGCTCCGACCAGGAGTCGAACGCCTCACGGGCCAGCGCTCCCGCGGGGCGGCCGGCCGGGAACGGGTAGCCGTGCCCGAGGTCGTGGGCGTAGGTCTCCCACAGGCGATCGACGTTGGCGTGATGCATCCAGAACACGGGGTCCAGGCCCGCGGTCGTGAAGCTCGCCATGAGTCCGCCGACAGCGATGTGGCCACCGCCGTGGGGCTGGAGGTCGATCTGTCCCAACTCGTTCGACGAGTGGAACTGCGCGAGATCCTCGAGGTAGCCGCCCGCGAACGACACCAGGTTCGTCGCCTCGGCGTTCGCGTAGTGGGCCCTGAGGAGCGCTTCCGACGCATCGGCCCAGTCGGCGATCGAAGGGTTCGGGCCGAGGGGACCGGGGCCGCGCCTGCTCGGCTCGAACAGCGGATTGATGCGCTCGTGGTGGTCGTTCTCCACTAGTCCCGGGATGTCGATGCCGGGGGGAACGAGCCGGTCGGTGAGCGCGGCCGGCAGGGTCGCGGCATCCGGGATCGTCCGGTAGTCCGTGGAGTTCCAACAGGGGAGCGCCCACAACTTGTGGGGGCCGCCGAGCTTCTTGATGTGAGCGCGGACGATGGTCTCGAACTCCGCGAGGTACGCGCGGTGCCACGGCAGGAAGAACCAGTTGCCGTGCGCGCACTCCTCCCACAGCACCCGGGTGCCGCGGAACGACGGCCAGTCGGCATCGTCGAAGAGGAACGTCGCATGCACCTGGGACTGGTACCCCAGCGAAAGTGGGCTCGACCACTGCTGGATGATGCCTTTCAGCGTGCCGAGGTGCCCGATCAGCTCATTGGTCTGAGCCGCCGTGCGAGGTCGCCTGCCGAGCAGGAAGTTCGCGCGCAGAGCGACGGGTCTCGCGTCATCCAGCCCCGGCGTGAGCAGCTTCATCTGGTGGATCCCTGCCGCATACCATCGGAGCTCGTCGCTCCATCCGCCCACCGGACGGGGTGCTGCACCCTGCGACCACAAAGCTTTCCGAACAGCGACATTCATGATCGAGTCCGATCTCTTGAATCCCCCGGCGCGACGTTCCGCAGGCAACACCATGGCACGCGCCGCCCGTGGAAGGAAGTGCTTCACGCGCCCGGTTCACAGGGCTCTTGAGGGAGTTTCCCCGCGGTGGTAAACAGTGCGTGGGGGACGACCGCTGTTGACGGGATGACGTGGTTGATCTGGGTATGAGCGCGCTTGCGCGCGGATTGTCCGGTGCGGGGGCGCCGGAGGCATCGACGACGGGCGTGCCTGTCGTCGCGCTGGCGAACGCGCTGGCGGCCGCGGGGTACGTGCCGCAGTCCGAGCTCGTGCCGGGGTGGATCGATGTCGATCTCTCGAAGGTCGACGTCAGGCCGATCGTCGAAGACTACGAGCATCTCGATGAGCAGTGGCGTTCGACCATTCCGGGGCCGGACGCACACAACAGAATGCGCCTTCTGACCGATCTCTCCGACGGAACCGGACTTCAGATCGCCCGCGAGATGAGACGGGCTGACTCGATCGATTCCGTTCTGCTGCTCGACGATGCCCTGCACGTCGAACCGAACTGGGGATGGCCGCTGCGGATTCTCCGAACCTCGGGATCGCTCGGGTCCGACGTCGTGGATTCGCTGCGTCAGCAGTCGAACGGCTGGCTGCACGATCTGGTGGACTTCGTCGAGTGGGATGCCGGGTCCTCACCGCGAGTGGTGGACTTCGCGTTCGTCGCGGATGACAGCGACCTCGAGGCGATCGCGGGGATGCGAGGACTTGAGGTGCGCGCCCTCGTGCTGGGAGGAAGCGAGCCGTCGCACGAGCGCTGGCTGCGCATCCGGGAGCTCGCCTCCGGGCTCGGCACGGCGACGATCCTCGTCCCGTGCATCGACGATCCCGCCGAGCAGGCGGGGTGGTTCGCGCGGGTCCTGGAGGAGGTGAGCCACAACGTTCCGCTCGATGTGGCGGCGGCACGGGTGTCGGATGACGGCTTCGTGATCGCCGGGGATGCCGCATCCGCTCCGCTCGAGAACGTGCGCCTGCGCATGCGGCAGAGCTCCTTGAGGGAAGCGACCCGCCAGGGGTTCGAGGCGGACGTCGCCGGCGGCGGCGGACTTTCTCCGCTGCTCGGCGAAGCGGTGGACGAGTCGATGTTCCTCCACGAGACGGACGGCGCACACGTGCTCCGCCACCTGCGTGCCGACAACGCGCTCGGTGTCGATCTGCTTCCCGACCCGGCCGCGCCCCGGGTCCTTCAGGCGGATGTCCGTCGCGACGGGAAGGAGGTCCGCGAAGCCTTCCGGGCCGGAGCGCATCATCAGGTCGACATCTGGATCGGCCCGGTGACGGATGGGACGCTGGTGGCCCGGACTCCCGACGGAGGCGTCGCCGAGATCGACAGCGAAGACCTCCACGAGGGCGCCGATTGCGAGATCCTCGTCTGGGATTCGGGCGGCGAGCTCAAGAGCGCCGCGGTGCGGGTGGGTCGCTCCCGGACCTCCGACGTCGCGACGTTCGATGTCACCGTGCCCGACGGGGCATCCGACTATGCGCTGAGCATCGCGCTCATCCTGAACGGTCGCGTTGCGCAGATGGGCGTGCTGCGGGGCCCCGTGACCGAGACCGGTGCCGCCGCGCGGCGCGAGGGCGCGCACCCTCTGGAGTTCGTCGTCGGCCCTCAGCTCGCCGATCTGTCGGCGTTGACGCCATCGGCCGATCGCGACGTGCTCACGATGCTCGAGCTGGGCCCGATCGTCCACGCGCTGATCCCGGTGTCGCCCCCGGTGAACGACACGCCTTTCGAAAGGCCGATCCTGAACGCGGAGCTCGCTGGACTCGGCACGCATTCCCAGCAGAGCATCGCGCTGCTCGCCGGGGCTCAGTCCGACAGCAAGAAGTCGACGTGGCTGGCGTCCCGGTCGGGCGCGTCGCTGTTCGCCGAGCTCGCCAGGCTGGGTTTCCCGGCCTTCCGCTCGCTCGTCAACGACTTCGCCAACACCGACCGGCCGAAGCTCGACGCGATCATCGGCGCGTCGCTCGTCCACCTGGCGGTGTTCAATGCCACCGAGAGCCGCCTCGCGGTGGAGCTGCTGTACGACCGCATGAAGCCCGGCGCCGACGCCGAGTGGTGCGACGGCTTCGACACCGCACTCGAGACCGGGAGCTGCCCGGTCTGCCCGCCCTGGAGCCCCGACGTGATTCCCCCGCCCTCCGTCCCGGTGTGTCCCGCCGGGTTCTGGGGTGTGCGCAAGCAGATCGAGCGAATTCGCTATCCCGACCCGACCGAGAACTCGACGGCGGTCCTCCGCAGCCGGTTCCCCACCGGCGACGAGCGCATCGGCGGACTGGGCAACGTCCGCATCGGCATCTCGGACCGCGTCGACAAGTCCCCCATCGGCGGGAAGAAGCCCACCGAGGTGATGCTGGACACGATCGCTTCCGCGGGAATCGCCGGCGTCGGGCTCATCCGCGACTGGAAGACCTGGCTCGCCGAGGTCGCGTCGGGTCACCCGCAGGTGCTCGTCCTGCTCACCCACAGCGCGCAGAAGAGCCTCGAGCTCGGCACTGACGACCTCGTCGACTCCGATCAGATCGTGAACCCCTACGTGCGCGCGCCCTGGGCTCAGTCTCCCGCGGGGCCGATCGTGATGCTCCTCGGATGCGACACGGCGACGACGGACGAGCTGAGCTCGTTCGTCGAGACTTTCCGCGTGAGCGGGGCGTCGGTCGTCGTCGGGACGAGCGGCACCACCCTGGGCCGGTTCGCGGCGCCCATCGCGGGTGAGCTCGTCGCGCTCCTGAACGATCCGGATGGCCCGCGGACCGTCGGCGAAGCGCTCACGATCATGCGCCGTCGGACGATGAAGAAGGGCTGGGTCACCGGGCTGCTGATGACCTCGTTCACGGACAGCTCCTATGCACTCGAGCGGTGAGGGGTAGGACCATGGCGAGCTTCCGTCCGCGCATCCAGGTGGAGATGCTGCCCGCCGGTCACGGCGACGCCCTTCTCGTGCGCTACCAGGCCGCGGAGGGAAAGGCAGGCCGCATCCTCATCGATGGCGGACCCTCCCACGTCTACCCCGGCATCCTGGCGCGGATCACAGGTCTGCCCCTCGAGGAGCGGCACTTCGAACTGCTCGTGATCACTCACATCGACGGCGATCACATCGACGGCATCATCCGGCTTCTGCAGGAKGACCTGCCGTCGCTCGGAGTGACCTTCGATGACGTCTGGTTCAACGGGACCAGACAGCTCGACCAGGTGGTGTCCCCCGACGACGCCCTCGGCGCGAGGCAGGGCGAGTACCTGCAGGCCCTCATCGAGCACCTCGACCTGCCGTGGAATCGCACCTTCGAGGGAGGCCCGGTGGTGGCTCGTCCTGATAAGCCGGTGACGCTTCCCGCCGGCGGGGTCATCCGAGTGCTGTCGCCGACGAAGGCCAGACTCGCCGCGCTCCTCGAGGACTGGAACAAGATCATGAAGGCCGAGGGCTTCCCGACCGGCAGCCAGGACGATGTGCTGGCGCGGCTGCGGAAAGACAAGCGTCTTCGCGCCTTGGGGCCCGAGCCCGATGCCCTGGGCGACGAGGACGGCGAGCGCGCTCACAAGGGCCCCGACCGCACGCTCGCGAACGGGTCGAGCATCGCTTTCACCCTCGAGGTCGGCCCCCGCAAGGTGCTCTTCACCGGCGACGCCCACGCGGACGCGCTGCTCGAGGCACTGGATGCCTACCTGAAGCCCGGCAAGCAGCTCGAGGTGGATGCCATCAAGATGCCCCATCACGGGAGCAGCGGCAATTGGAGCGCGGCGCTGCTCGACCGCCTCCAGACGCGCCACTTCCTCTTCTCTTCGGATGGCAAGTACTTCCAGCATCCCGACGCCCTCACCATCGAGACGATCCTCGGGGGCGTCGACAAGCCCGAACTGTGGTTCAACTACGTCACCCCGCAGACCGTCCGGTGGCTCGACCCCGAGGTCGGCGAGGACGCGATCCTGCATTACCCCACCGGCGGTACGTACCCATAGGAGAGTCATGGCCGATTCGAGCACCGACACGGCGCGCACGGCGGTTGTCATCGTGCACGGGATGGGCGAGCAATTGCCGCTCGAGACGCTCCGGCAGTTCGTCCGAACGGCCATGCCCAAGTTCCAGGGCAATCGCGAGTACTGGTCGCGGCCCGCCGTGATCACGGATTCGTACGAGGCGCGGCGGATGCTGGCACCCCGGCGCCCCAACAAGGGGCCGGTGGAGTACGCCCAGACGGAGTTCTTCGAATACCACTGGTCTTACAAGATGACCGGCAACAAGCTCACCGACTTCGTGCCGACGCTCATCCGCATGATGTGGCGCACACCCAAGACGATTCCCCGGGGCCTCATCGTCTTGTGGTGGCTGCTGTGGATCATCGTCGCGGTGCTCGTCGGGGTAATCGTCAAGAACCTGGTCTCGGGCGGTGCGATCAAGGAGTGGACCCTCAGCGGAATTCTCGTGGGGATCCTCGGGCCGACGATCCTCGCGACCGTCATCCTCAAGCTGATCTCGATTCTGGGCACGATCCTCACGGACACGTTCGTGGACGTGGCGAGATATCTCGATCGCTCACCCCGCTCGTATGCGGTGCGCCGTGACATCCGCGAGGGGATGGTCGACCTGCTGCGCGGCATCCACGAGGACGGCCGCTACTCGCGAGTGATCGTCGCCGCCCACAGCCTCGGCGGCTACATCGCCTACGACGGCCTCATGTCGTACTGGGATGAGCTTCACGGGGCTGACGCGCGCGAGAAGGCACCGGGACCAGTCGCCCCGTACGCGCTTCTCGACGAGGTCGAACGCCTGGCGAGAGCCGTTCATGAACACCCGACCGACAACAGCAAGCTGAACGCCGAACAGAAGGCCGAGCTCGCGAAGTTTCGCGCCGCGCAGTTCGCACTCTGGCGCGAGTGCCGCGGGGCCGCGCAGCCCTGGCTGGTCACCGATTTCATCACCTTCGGCACGCCCATGTACTTCGCGGATCTGCTGTACACGAAGAACCGCAAGGAGTTCGATCAGCTGGTGCAGTACTCCGAGATCGCCCAGTGCCCACCCCGCAATGGCGACGAGACTGTCGAGGGGCAGCCGAAGGGCGTCGGGCAGAAGTACGGCTTCGTCCGCGGCGGCCGGCACTACCTGGCTCACAGCGTTCCCTTCGCTGTCATGCGCTGGTCGAATATCTACTTCCCCGCCAAGTGGGGATTCTTCGGCGACTGGTTCGGCGGGCCGCTCAGGCCTCTGTTCGGCAAAGGCATCGTCGACATGCCGATCACAGGCAACGTCACTCGGAAGACGCCGGGGAGGTTCACGAAGCTGCCGGGAGGCAAGCTCTCTGGCCGGTTCGGACCAGGGGTGGCCCACGGGCGTTACTTCTCCTTCCCCGACGAACGGGGCGAGGATGACGTCGCGGGGGTTCTGCAGAAACTGCTGGAGCTCAAACTCGAAAACGAGATCTTGTTCCGTGCGCCGACCGTGCCCAGCGGCGGCAATGGCGCCGGCGCCGCGAAGGCGTCGTCTCTTGCAGACCCGCCCGCTGGGGTCCCCGGCGGCGCGGCGCCGGAGGCGGTCGTGGCAGACCCTCAGGTGCGTGACGTCGACGCCATGCCGGCGCCTCTCCCAGAGAATCCGAGGCCACCTGCTGCCATGCCGGTGGTTGAGGGGTAGTCGAACCTTCGGGCCCAGCCGCCGGACCGGCCCGGCGCCGGTGACGTCGACCACGGGTTGAGCTCACTCGGCGCATAGGAGTGCACTCATGGTCGCGAGTGGGGGCCCTGCGCCAGCTGTCGACTTGGCCTCACGCGGCCGCGATCGTGCGCACGTCCGCCGCTGTTTAGAGCGCGACCGGTGCCACCGGATGCCGCCACCCTCGCCGGTCCCCAGCTCAAGCGTGGAAAGGGGGCCCGCGACCGTCCGACGCGGGCTTCTATCTGCGTTCGATAGCGCTAGTCGGATGTCCGCCCGTTTACTGGCCGGTAACAGAGTCCTGGCACGATGGGCGAATGGGGCATAGGAAGCGCAGCAGGCGGAGATTCTCTTGGAAGAGCGACATCGGCGGTATGCCGCATGGGTCGTCGCAGTGTTCTGCGTGGTCATCGTCGGACTGTTCGCCGTACCGTTCATCGTCGGGTCTAGCGCGCCGGCAGCCGAACCCTACGTGCGCCCGACCGATGCCTTCGACCCGCCGGCCACGCCAGCGGCCGCGTCACCCGTCGCACTGTTTATCGGTGACTCGTATTCGGCAGGCGCGGGCGCGTCAGCCCCGGCGTTGCGGTGGACCACTCTTGCGTCAGGCGAACTCGGATGGGTCGAATCCAATCACGCACTCGGCGGCACCGGATACGTCAAGACATCCGGGGTCGAGGGATGCGGTCTCGACTACTGCGGAACCTACGGCGAGGTCATCGACGGGATCGAGGGAGTCGCCCCAAATATCGTCGTGATCTCAGGCGGCCGGAACGATGGACCGGTTGACGACCACCAGGCAACCGTCGAGGCAACCATCAGATCGGCTCAGTCTCAGTGGCCCGCCGCGCAAATCATCGTCAGCAGCCCCGTTTGGGACGATGATGCCGCCCCCCAATGGTTGGCAGCGTCCATTGCGACCGTGCGAGCAGCCGCGTCAGCGACCGGGGCTACGTTTGTTGACCTTGGTCAGCCGCTCGCGGGTCGGAGCGATCTGCTCGTTGAGGACGGCGTCCATCCGAACGACGCAGGGTACGCCGCCCTCGCTGCCACGTTCACCTCGGCAGTAGGGCCGACTCAGTAGCTCTGCGCGAGGGATCGCAACCCCTTTCAAAAGCGCTAGGTCGTTCACGAGCGCGAGAAATGCCGGCGGGATGAGCCACGAGCTGGCGTGAGGTAGTAACGTCTCCGCCTCGCTGCGCTGGGGAGCTATGTGGCCTTCCTGGTCATCTTTTGGGACGAGCGCAGGCCGGCCTATTCGTCCCGCTTTGGCAATAGGTTCGACCGTTTGCCCCTACCCCTCGCGGTTCTGAAGGCCCATCGACCGATTAGCTAAKGGCGACCGTCGCCGGCCGTCCGCTAAGCGCCTCCGACATCCCCTTGGCCGGGATTATGCACGCCACGATGAGTAGGACCTCCCACAGGTTGGTCCCGATAGGCGAGAACGCCATATCCCAGACGCCAACGATCGGGAGGAAGTAGAGCAGGGCCGGGGTGGTGGACGAGCGCAGGCTGCGGGCGACCGAGCCAAGCATGATCCACACCAACACGCCCGCGAGGAACAGGCCCGCGAGGCCGTAGTTGACCCACATGTCAGCCGCCACCGAGTGGAGCTTGATTCCACTACCGAAGAGGTAGTCCTGAACGTAAGTTCCGTCCACGTTCACGCCCCGCGAAACTAGTGCGCCCACCCCAACCGAGAAGTCGTCGCTGTTCGGTGCGACACCTGGCCCGTATCCCAGTGGACGGTGAGCGAAGAGAGCGAACGATGCAGCGCTCTCAACGCGCCCACCGGCCAGTGCAGAGCCAGCACTCTCGATCTGGGCGGAGGTTACCGMGCGGTTGCGTTCACCCAGCCATCCGGCGAGCGCGAGCTGCACGAACGTGAGGTACATCACCCACGCGATGCCGGYGAAGACAGCAATCTCCCACCAGACGCGCCGGGGACGGACGCTCTTGCGGGACGCCCACAGCCACACGATCAGGGTGAGCACTGCGAAGACGATGAACGATCGGTAGTCGTAATTCAACGAGATCCCCGCAATGACAACCAGTGCCACGATCGTCAGCATCCTGTGCCCGCGAATCATCACGGCGAGGAGTAAAGCGGTGACTGGGAACGCGAGCCCGAACTTCCATGGATTATCCGGGAATCCCTGGAACGAGGTCATGAATGCCTGACCGATCAAGCCGACTGAGTAGAGCATCACGATCGCGCGGATCCCGAGGAGGCTGCGCGCCCAGAGCAGCACAACAAGGTGCGTGGCGGCGACAAGAACCGTKGCTGCACCCGTCCAGGCGATGTCCCACCTGATGACCCGGTCCTCGACCAGCACCCACAAGACGGGCACGGACACGAGCACTGCGAGGAAGGC
>NZ_JBFULL010000010.1:0-112302 GCF_056400345.1 Microbacterium sp. P5_B6
GTCGAGAACCGCACCAACAATGACTTTGTTTGTGCAGACTGAAACATCAATAGTGTTTCGGCGGCCATAGCGTGAGGGAAACGCCCGGTTACATTCCGAACCCGGAAGCTAAGCCTCACAGCGCCGATGGTACTGCAGGGGGGACCCTGTGGGAGAGTAGGACACCGCCGGACTTACTTCATGAAATGGCCACCCAACGCTGGGTGGCCATTTCACGTTAACAACCACAATTGCCCCCGGGCACCTGACCGGGGAGGATCAGAGAATGGCAGAACGAGAGCCGCGCGACGAGCAGCGTCCGCAGTCGGGTCAGCGCCCTGATCGACCGAGCCAGTCTTCCGGTGGCAGCGGGGCGAAGCGTCCCTATCCGAAGCGTGATGGCGATGCCAAGCCGTATGCGAAACGCGACGGTGGCAAGCGCCCCTACCCCCCGCGTGACGGCACCTCGAAGCCTTACGGTCAGCGTGATGCCGGAGCCAAGTCCTACGGCAATCGGGATGGCGGTTCGAAGCCTTACGCTCCTCGCGATGGTGACAAGCGTCCCTACCAGCAGCGTGATGGTGAGAAGCGTCCTTACCAGCAGCGTGATGGTGAGAAGCGTCCTTACCAGCAGCGTGATGGTGAGAAGCGTCCTTACCAGCAGCGTGATGGGGAGAAGCGTCCCTACACTCCGCGTGATGGCGACAAGCGTCCCTACACTCCGCGTGATGGGGAGAAGCGTCCGTACACTCCTCGTGATGGGGAGAAGCGTCCCTACACTCCCCGCGATGGTGGGAAGCGCCCGTATGCTCCGCGCGATGGGGAGAAGCGTCCCTACACTCCGCATGATGGGGAGAAGCGTCCCTACACTCCGCGAGATGGTGACAAGCGTCCCTACACTCCGCGAGATGGTGACAAGCGCCCGTACCAGCAGCGCGACGGGGAGAAGCGCCCCTACGGCCGTCCCGATGGCGACCGCTATGCCGGCGCGTCGCGTGGCGGGCAGAGCGCCCGTCCCACCCGAGGCGGTGCCGGGCGTCCCGATCGTGAGGTGCGCGACGGAGAGATCCGGGCGGTCCGCGCTCATCACGACGATCCGCACATCCCCGACGAGATCACTCCCCAGGACCTCAACGGCCAAGCGCGCAACGAGCTGAAGACCCTCAGCAAGGAGAACGCCGAGTGGGTGGCTCGTCACCTCGCGATGGCGGCCAACCTCATCGACGAAGATCCCCACCTCGCGCATCAGCACGCACTGTCCGCGTCGCGCCGGGCCGGCCGTATCGCCGTCGTCCGCGAGACGCTGGCCATCACGGCATACGCCACGGGCGATTACGCGCTCGCCCTGCGGGAGCTGCGGACCTACCGGCGCATCTCGGGCAGCGAGGCGCAGATCGCCCTCATGGTCGACAGCGAGCGCGGTGTCGGGCGTCCCGATCGAGCGCTCGAAATCGGTCGCGGGGTGGATCGCAGCATCCTTCCCGTCCCGGTTCGTGTGGAGCTCGCGATCGCGATGTCGGGTGCGCGTCTGGACCTCGGCGAGCCGGAGCGGGCCCTCGCAGAGCTGGACATCCCGGAGTTCGATCCCGACCGCGCCTACGAGTGGAGCCCGGGCCTCTTCTCGGCGCGCGCGATCGTGCTGGAGGAGCTGGGCCGCGAGGCCGAGGCAGCGGAGTGGCACCGCCGAGCGGCTGTCGCAGCCGATGCGATCGACGAGGCGAACGGCACCGCCGATCTCGAGGTGATCTTCGTCGAGGAGATCTTCGAAGAGGTCGGTGACGACGAGGATTCCRCACCCGCTGCRGGCATCGCTGCGGAGAGCGCCTCCGACATCGGCTCCGAGGACGAGATCTCGGTCGAGGTCGTTTCGGATGCCGAGGCGAACAGTGATGCCGAGGCGAACACTGCTGCCGAAGCGACGACCGAATCCGAGTCGGCACCTCTCGACGCGGACTCCGACTCACCGCCGACGGGTGAGCCCGACGACGATCCGGACAGCGAGCAGGATCCCGAGGGGGAGCCCGACGGCGAGCCGGAGCGCACCCCTGAGCCGAGCATCGAAGACGAGGTGCACGAGATCCTCGTCGAAGCCGGCGTGGATGAGGCGGACGAAGACCGCTGATGCCGATCTTCGCTCGACGCCCCGCGGAGCGTGCGCCGCTCCAGGATGTGGACGTCGTCCTGGCTGACCTCGACGGCGTGGTCTACGCCGGCGCGGGAGCCCTGCCCCACGCCGTCGAGAGCCTCAACCGGGCCCGTGAGGGCCGACGGCTGGGCTACATCACGAACAACGCGTCGCGGACCGACGCCTCGGTGGCGGCTCATCTGAGCGAGCTCGGGCTCGAGACCGCAGCCGACGAGGTCGTCACCAGCCCCCAGGCCGCCATGCGCCTGCTCGTGGACCTCATTCCCGCGGGCTCGACGGTCCTGGTCGTCGGCGGCGAGGGCCTGGTGACCGAGGTCGAGAAGGCCGGCTTCGTCGTCACGCGCAGTGCCGACGCGAATCCCTCCGCCGTCGTCCAGGGCTTCGCGCCTGAGGTCGGCTGGCTCCAGCTGGCCGAAGCGGCCTACGCGCTGAAGCTGCCGGAGGACGAGGGCGGCATCCCCTGGATCGCGACGAACACGGACTGGACGATCCCGCAGTCGCGCGGGGTGGCTCCGGGCAACGGCACGCTCGTCTCGGCCGTCCACACGGCGGTCGGTCGTCTTGCCACGGTCGCCGGCAAGCCGGAGAAGCCGATCTTCGATGAAGCAGTGGCGCGCTTCGGCGCGGCGAGCCCCCTCTTCCTGGGCGACCGCCTCGACACCGACATCCTCGGCGCCAACCGTGCGGGCATCCCGTCCGCTTTCGTGCTGACGGGCATCGACCGTCCCAAGCACATCCTGGCGGCGGCATCCGATCTTCAACCCACCTATCTGCTGGGCGATCTCCGCGAGCTGCACGAGCCGTACCCGGAAGCGCGCGTGAGCGACGGGGTGGTCACGGTTCGCGGGGCGAGCGTACAGATCGATGGGCCCGACGTGCGGATCCTGTCCGAGGGCGACCGGCCGATCGACCTGCTGCGTGCCGGTGCGAAGGCGATCTGGGACACGGGTCGCGCGATCTACGGCTTCCGCGTCCCCGAGCGGCTGTACGCGGACCCCTTCCACCGCCCCTGATGCGGCCGGGCGGCGGGAGCTCGCCGTATCCTGAAGCCATGGACTTCCCCGAGCGCTCTGAAGACGCGCGCGCCGACCTGATGTCGGCGCTCGAGGTGATCGAGGACCAGCCGCTGGCGGCGCGTGCAGCGGCGTACGAGGCGCTGGCCGAGGGTCTTGCGCGCCAGCTGGACTCGGGGCCGACCTCTCACCGTCCATGAGTCCGCGACTGGACGCGGCCCTCGCAGAGCGGGGCCTGGCTCGTTCGCGCAGCCATGCCGCGACGCTGATCGCCGACGGTCTCGTGTCGGTCGACGGACGGGTGGTGGTGAAGTCCTCTACGCCCGTGGGGGCGGATGCCGACCTCGTCGTCGCGGGATCCGATCACTACGTCAGTCGCGCCGCCCACAAGCTCATCGCCGGGCTGGATGCGTTCGCCGTCGACCCCGCGCGCCGTGTGGCGCTCGACATGGGCGCGTCGACCGGCGGGTTCACCCAGGTGCTGCGCGAACGCGGCGCGGATCCGGTGTTCGCGGTCGACGTCGGACACGGCCAGCTCGCACCCTCGATCCGAGCGGATGCCGGTGTCATCGTCGTCGAGGGGTTCAACGTCCGCCATATGACGCGAGAGTCCCTCGCGGCCGCCACCGGCGTGGCTGTCGCGCCGTCGATCATCACGGGCGACCTGTCCTTCATCTCGCTGGAGCTGGTGCTGCCGGCGGTGGTGGAGGTGTGCGCCGAGGGCGGCGACGTCGTCCTGCTCATCAAGCCTCAGTTCGAGGTCGGCCGCACTGCCGTCAAGGGCGGGCTCGTCACCGACCCGACTCTTCGCGTCGACGCGGTGGAACGCGTGCTGTGGTCGGCGTGGGACGCGGGACTCGGGACGCGGGGAATCATCTCCTCCCCGATCGCGGGCACACACGGCAACTCCGAGTACGTCGTGCATCTCGCGCCGGGCCGGGGGAGCAATCCGACAGAATGGTTGAGCACCGTGAACCGACTGGCGGGAGCCCGATGACCGACCCAGAGCGCAGCATCCTCGTCGTCGCGCACGCCCACAGGGACGAGACGGTGGATGCCGCGCAGCGGGTCATGGCCGCGCTCCTGGGCGCGGGAGCACGACCGGTGCTGGCCCCCGATGACCGAGCCGAACTCGAACTGCTCCTCGGTGAGCTCGAAGGAGTGGCGACGCTCGGAGTCGACGTGGATGTGCAGGATGTCGAACTCGCCATCGTCCTCGGCGGCGACGGCACGATCCTGCGGACCGCCGAGCTCGTCCGCGAAGGAAGCGCCCCGATCCTCGGCATCAACATGGGGCACGTCGGATTCCTGGCGGAGATCGAGCGCGACGACATGGACGACGCCGTGCATCGCGTCATCGCCCGGGACTACCAGGTGGAAGAGCGCATGGCCCTCCAGGTGCGCGTGAAGGACGACGCCGACAGAGTCGTCTACGAGACCTGGGCGCTCAATGAGGCGACCGTCGAGAAGGCCAGCCGCGAGCGGATGCTCGAGGTCGTCATCGAGGTGGATGGGCGGCCGCTCTCGACGTTCGGCTGCGACGGCGTCGTCGTCTCGACCCCGACCGGCTCGACGGCGTACAACTTCTCGGCGGGCGGTCCCGTGATCTGGCCGACGGTCGAGGCGATCTCGGTCGTGCCGCTGTCCGCGCACGCGCTCTTCGCCAAGCCGCTGGTGGTCGGTCCCGAGCACGCGGTGGCCATCGAGCTGCTGCAGCGCAACCTGGGGATGGGCGTCCTGTGGTGCGACGGACGTCGCTCACTCGACCTGCCCCAGGGCGCGCGCGTGATCGTGCGACGCTCGGAGCGCCCGGTGCGCCTCGCCCGCCTGCATCCGTCCGCGTTCACCGATCGTCTGGTGCGCAAGTTCCGGCTTCCCGTCGAAGGATGGCGCGGCCCATCGGCGCTGACCGCGCAGACGTCCGTCATCCGCCAGGGGAAGTCCGCAGAGTGATCGAAGAGATGCGCTTGCGCGATCTCGGTGTGATCGCCGAGGCCACGCTGCCGATGGGGCCGGGCTTCACCGCGATCACCGGCGAGACCGGTGCCGGCAAGACGATGGTCGTCACGGGCCTGGGCCTGCTCATGGGGCAGCGCGCCGACTCGGGTGCGGTGCGCTCCGGCGCGACGCAGGCCTCGGTGGACGGGGTGTGGCTCGTCCCCTCGGAGGGGGTCGTCGTCGACCGCGTTCGCGAGGCCGGAGGCGACCTCGAGCCCGTGGGCGCCGATCGTGCCGAACTGGTTCTCGGCCGCACCATCTCGAGCGAGGGACGCAGCCGCGCGACGGTCGGCGGTCGCTCGGCTCCGGCGGGGGTGCTGGCCGACCTCGCCGACGAGCTCGTCGTCGTGCACGGCCAGTCCGACCAGCTGAGGCTGCGATCGGCGGCCGCGCAGCGGGACGCGCTGGATCGCTTCGGAGGAAGCGGCGTGCAGTCGGCGCTCACGACATATCGCGCCGCCTTCGACCGCTTCCGTTCCATCGAAGTCGAGCTTCAGACCCTGACGACCGATAGCGATGCACGAGCACGAGAGGCCGAAGAGCTGCGCGCGGCGATCGGCGAGATCGAGCAGGCGGCTCCCGTGGCGGACGAGGACGTCGACCTCGCGGCGCGCGCGGAGCGGCTGGCCAACGCAGAGGCCCTGCGCCTCGCCGCCTCGACCGCGCACGAAGCGCTGTCGGGCGAAGGGGACGAACCTGACGTCGTGATGCTCGTCGCCGAAGCGCGCCGCGCGCTCGAGCGCGAAGCATCCGACGATCCCGCCCTCCAGGAGCTCGCCGATCACGCTGCCGACCTCGGCTACCGTGCGGCGGATCTTGCCGCGGCACTCGCCGGCTACCTCGCCGATCTCGATGAGACGGGCCCACATGAGCTCGCCGCGGTCGAAGAGAGACGTGCCGTGCTCGGTGCGCTGGTGCGCGCCCACGGCTCCCTCGATGCGGCGATCGGGCTGCTCGAGACGGGCTCGGCTCGGCTCGCCGAGCTCGATGACGACGGCGACCGCATCCAGCGATTGACGGCCGAGCGCGATGGCGCGGCCTCGGCGCTCGACGCAGCGGCCGGACTCCTGACGGCAGCGCGGTCGGAGGCGGCGGCGCGGCTGGGGGAGTCCGTGACGGCCGAGATGCGCGCACTGGCGATGCCGGACGCCCGCGTCGAGGTGTCGGTCACTCCGGGCGCCGAGTCGGCTTCGGGGCGAGACGATGTCGCGATCCTGCTCGCCCCGCACGTGGGCTCCGAAGCGCGCCCCGTATCGCGCAGTGCCTCGGGCGGTGAGCTCAGCCGGGTCATGCTGGCCATCGAGGTCGTCATCGCGGGTGTGGACCCGGTTCCGACGTTCGTCTTCGACGAGGTGGATGCCGGCATCGGCGGTGCGGCCGCGATCGAGGTCGGGCGCCGGCTCGCGCGGCTGGCCGAGGCATCCCAGGTGATCGCGGTCACGCATCTCGCGCAGGTCGCGGCCTTCGCCGGCAACCATCTCACCGTCGTCAAGGCGAGCGATGGGTCGGTCACAGCATCCGATGTCCGCCGTCTCGAAGGAGCAGACCGCGAAGCCGAAATGGCTMGTCTTCTGTCGGGAATGCCCGACTCGGATGCCGCCCTCACCCATGCGCGGGAGTTGCTCAGCCTTCGCACCGCCGCTCGCTGATAGGATAAAAGCCCGTGATGCAGACTTCAGACGCAGCGGATTCCACGACTACTTCAAACGACACCACCAAGCACATCTTCGTGACAGGCGGTGTCGTTTCCTCGTTGGGGAAGGGCCTGACGGCTGCGAGCCTCGGCAACCTGCTCACCGCCCGCGGGCTGCGCGTCGTCATGCAGAAGCTCGACCCCTATCTCAACGTCGACCCGGGCACGATGAACCCCTTCCAGCACGGTGAGGTGTTCGTCACGGACGACGGTGCCGAGACCGACCTCGACATCGGGCACTACGAGCGCTTCCTCGACATCGAGCTGAGCCAGGCGGCGAACGTCACGACAGGTCAGATCTACTCCCAGGTAATCGCGCGCGAGCGCCGCGGCGAGTACCTCGGCGACACGGTGCAGGTCATCCCGCACATCACCGACGAGATCAAGCGGCGCATGCGGCTGCAGGCCGATGAGACGCCGAAGCCCGACGTCATCATCACGGAGATCGGCGGCACGGTGGGCGACATCGAGTCGCAGCCGTTCATCGAGTCGGCGCGCCAGATCCGCCACGAGCTCGGGCGCAAGAACGTGTTCTTCGTCCACGTCTCGCTCGTGCCGTTCATGGGCGCGTCGGGCGAGCAGAAGACCAAGCCGACGCAGCACTCCGTCGCGGCTCTCCGCTCGATCGGCATCCAGCCCGATGCCCTGGTTCTCCGCAGCGACCGCCCCGTGACGGAATCGAACAAGCGCAAGATCGCGCTGATGTGCGACGTCGACGAGGACGCCGTGGTGAACGCGATCGACGTGCCGAGCATCTACGAGATCCCGACGATGCTCAACGAGCAGGGCCTCGACGCGTACATCGTCGAGAGGCTCGGCCTTTCGGCCAAGGCGGAACAGGTCGACTGGGCGCGCTGGCAGCGTGTGCTGCAGGCCGTGCACAACCCCAAGCACGAGGTCACCATCGGGCTCGTGGGCAAGTACATCGATCTGCCGGATGCCTACCTCTCGGTCACCGAGGCGCTCAAAGCCGGCGGGTTCGCGCAGGAGACGCACGTCAACATCCGCTGGATCCCCTCCGACGCGTGCGAGACGCCGGAGGGAGCGGCGAAGGCCCTGGCCCCGCTCGACGGGATCGTCATCCCCGGCGGATTCGGCATCCGCGGCATCGAGGGCAAGATCGGCGCCCTCAAGTTCGCGCGGGAGCAGGGCATCCCGACGCTCGGCATCTGCCTCGGGCTGCAGTGCATCGTCATCGAGTACGCGCGGCACGTCGCCGGCATCGAAGATGCGTCGTCGAGCGAATTCGACCCCGACACCCGGCATCCCGTCATCGCCACGATGGAGGAGCAGGTCGACATCATCGAGAGCGGAGACCTCGGCGGCACCATGCGCCTGGGGCTGTACCCCGCCGACCTCGTGGAGGGATCGATCGCGGCCGAGGTGTACGGATCGACCCGCGCGTCCGAGCGCCACCGTCACCGCTACGAGGTGAACAACCGCTACCGCGACCAGATCGCCGAAGCCGGTCTCGTGTTCTCGGGCATCAACCCCGACCTCAACCTGGTGGAGTACGTCGAGCTGCCGCGCGACGTGCACCCGTACTACATCGCGACCCAGGCGCACCCCGAGCTGCGCTCTCGCCCGACCAACGCGAACCCGCTCTTCCGTGGTCTGGTGGGCGCAGCGGTCGAGCGTCACAGCGCGAGCGAACTCTTCGAGGTCGAGGATGAGTGAGACGGTGGGGTCCGCGGAGCAGCTTCGCGACGAACCCGTCGAGGTCGAGGTCACCGCGAGTGAGACGGTCTACGAGGGTCGCGTCTGGGACGTCCGCAACGACACCTTCCGCTACAACGGCGACGACCTCGTGCGGCAGTACGTCGACCACCCGGGCGCCGCGGCGATCGTGGCGCTCGACGATGACGACCGCGTGCTGCTCATCCAGCAGTACCGGCATCCGATCCGTCACCGCGACTGGGAGATCCCGGCGGGCCTGCTCGACATCGAGGGGGAGTCTCCCCTCGAGACAGCGAAGCGTGAGCTGATCGAAGAGGCAGATCTCCACGCCGAGGACTGGCAGCCGCTGGTCAGCATCTTCACCACGCCGGGCGGCAACGACGAAGTGGTCCATCTCTTCCTTGCCCGCGGGCTGACGCCGGTCGGCGAGGCGCATGCGCGCGAGGCCGAAGAGGCCGACATCCGCATCGAATGGGTTCCTCTTGCGGATGCCGTGAGCGGTGTCCTGGACGGGCGCCTCCGCAACGGCATCCTGTCGGTCGGCCTGCTCGCCGCGGCGGAGAAGCTGCGCCGGGGCTGACCGCGATGCGGCTCGAGCGGGCGGTCGACTCGTACCTGCGGCACGTATCGATCGAGCGGGGCCTCTCCGACAACACCGTCGGCGCGTATCGGCGCGACCTCTCCGGCTACCTCGAGTGGCTGACAGTGCGGGGCATCGAGGATTCGCACGCCGTCACGCCGGCCCTGGTGGCGGAGTTCGTCGCCGAACGCGCGTCGGCCGAGCCGCAGCCGGCGGCATCGTCGATTGCGAGGCTGCAGTCGTCCGTCCGCGGCCTGCACCGCTTCCTCGCCCGCGAGGGCATCGAGGCGGAGGACCCATCTGCGCGGCTCCGGCCGCCGAAGCTGCCGCGGCGGCTGCCCAAGGCGCTCACGATCGATCAGGTCGAGAAGCTTCTGGATGCCTCGGGACCCGCGCCCTCCGAAGCCACCGCGGGCGACGTGACCGGCATCCGGGACCGCGCTCTGCTCGAGCTGCTCTACGCCACGGGCGCCCGTGTCTCGGAAGCGGTGCAGCTCGACGTCGACGACGTCACGAACGGCGACGTGCTTCGCGTGCGCGGCAAAGGGTCGAAGGAGCGGATCGTGCCGATCGGGTCGTACGCGCGGGCGGCTATCGACACGTACCTCGTCCGCTCGCGACCCGAGCTGTCGCGGCGGGGAACCGCGACGCCCCGGCTCTTTCTGGGGGCGCGGGGAGCGCCGCTGTCGAGGCAGAGCGCGTGGCTCGTCATCCAGCACGCGGCTGAGCGCGCCCATCTCACGGCGCACGTGTCGCCGCACACCATGCGGCACTCCTTCGCCACCCACCTGCTGCAGGGGGGCGCCGATGTCCGGGTCGTGCAGGAGCTGCTCGGTCATGCGTCGGTGGCGACCACCCAGATCTATACGCACGTCTCGGTGGATGCGCTGCGCGACGTGTATGCGACCTCGCACCCCCGCGCCCGGTGACGGGGAGGCATCCGGCTGAGGGTGGCGTGAGGTCGCCCCGCCTCGGCGCAGTGGGCGGATCTCGACCCCGACGAGGGATTCGCGTACAGTCGTCAAGTCTCGCGGGGCGCGCGACCGCGCGAGGATAGAATCGAGCGGACAACCGTGACGGCAGGAGATTCGGTGGCGGCTACGAAGACGGGCGCGATGAAGACCTCGAAAGAGGGCGTCCCCATCGGCCCCACCGGGCGTCCCTACCAGGGGTTCCCAACCCCTCCGAAGCTCGATTCGCACGGGCCCGCCCGCATCATCTCGCTGTGCAACCAGAAGGGCGGCGTCGGCAAGACGACGTCCACCATCAATCTCGCGGCGGCGCTCGCCGGCTACGGGCGCCGAGTTCTCGCCGTCGACTTCGACCCGCAGGGCGCTCTCTCGGCCGGCCTGGGCATCGCGACCCACGACACCACGACGATCTACGACCTGCTGATCGACAGCAAGCGCGACCCGCACGACGCGATCGTGCACACCGCGGTGCCGAACCTCGATGTCATCCCGGCGAACATCGACCTGTCGGCCGCCGAGGTGCAGCTGGTCAACGAGGTCGCGCGCGAGACCATCCTGGCGCGGGTCCTTCGCAAGCTGACGCCTGACTACGACGTCATCTTCATCGACTGCCAGCCGTCGCTCGGCATCCTGACGGTCAATGCGCTCACCGCGAGCCACGGCGTCGTGATCCCGCTCGAGTGCGAGTTCTTCGCCCTGCGCGGCGTCGCGCTGCTCATCGAGACGATCGACAAGGTGCGAGATCGCCTGAACCCCTCGATCGAGCTCGACGGCCTGCTCGCGACGATGTACGACCCGCGCACGCTCCACTCCCGTGAGGTGCTGGAGCGGGTGGTCGACGCCTTCGGCGACGATGTGCTCGAGACCGTGATCGGCAGAACGGTCAAGTTCCCGGATGCCTCGGTCTCGGGCATGCCGATCACCGATTTCGCGCCGGAGCACGCCGCCGCCCAGGCCTACCTGCGGCTGGCGCGGGAGCTGGTCGCCCGTGGCGCCGTCGCCTGAGGACAGCTCCGATCCGCACGCGGTGCCCGAGCGCGAGCCGGCCCCTGACAGTGAGCCGGCGCCCGAGCGCCCGGAGGTCGAGGCCGATACTCAGTCCGACACCGAGCCTGAGCCCGGGCGCGGCTTCCGTGTGTCGCTCGGGGTGTTCGACGGGCCCTTCGATCTGCTCCTGACACTCATCTCGAAGCACGAGCTCGACATCACCGAGGTCTCGCTCTCACGTGTCACGGATGACTTCATCGCCTACCTGCGCGAGCTCGGTCCCGATGAGGAGCTCGACCAGGCGTCGGAGTTCCTCGTGGTGGCAGCGACCCTGCTCGATATGAAGGTCGCCGGTCTCCTGCCGCAGGGCGAGCTCGTGGATGCCGAAGCGGTGGCGCTGCTGGAAGCGCGGGATCTGCTGTTCGCCAGGCTGCTGCAGTACCGGGCGTTCAAAGAGGTCTCGGCGTTCTTCGAGCGCGCCATGCGGCGCGAGGATCGCCGGCACACGCGCTCCGTCCGGCTCGATGCCAAGTACCGCCAGACCCAGCCCGAGCTGGTGTGGACGCTGAGCGTCGACGACTTCGCGGCCCTCGCGCTGCTGGCGATGACGCCGAAGGAGCTCCCGCACGTCGGGCTCGACCACCTGCATGCGCCGCTCGTCAGCATCCGGGAGCAGGCCGCTGTCGTGGTGACCCTGCTGCGCAGCGCGGGTTCGCTGAACTTCCGCGAGCTGATCGCCGGTGTCTCCCAGCCCGGGGTGGTCGTCGCGCGCTTCCTGTCGGTGCTCGAGCTCTACCGCCATGCGGCACTGTCTTTCGAGCAGCTGGAGCCGCTCGGCGAACTCACCCTGCGCTGGACCGCCGACCGGTGGTCCGACGAGAATCTGGCGACCCTGGGGGCCGACTATGACCGATGAACAACGCGACCCCGCTTCAGGGGACTCGAGGGGCGAAGCCGCCGAATCGCCCGCCGCGGCGCAGGGCGCGGCATCCGTCGCCCGCCGGCTGGAGGCGATCCTGCTCGTGATCGAGGAGCCGCAGAGTCTCGTGAGCCTCGCCACGGCTGTGGGAGCACCGGTGCCCGCGGTCAGGCAGGCAGTCGAGTCGCTCGTCGAGGACTACGACGGGCTCGCGGGTGGGCCCCGACGCGGGTTCGAGCTGCGCGAGGTCGGCGGAGGATGGCGGCTCTACGTGCGCGAGGAGCACGATGACCTCGTCTCGGAATTCGTCAACGGGCAGGCGCCGTCGAAGCTGTCGCAGGCCGCCCTCGAGACGCTTGCCGTGATCGCGTACAAGCAGCCGGTGACTCGCGGGCAGGTCGCCTCGATCCGTGCGGTCAACGTCGATTCGGTGGTCCGCACGCTGCTCGCACGCGGGCTCATCACGGAGGTCTTCAGCGACCCCGAGACCGGCGCCATCCACTACGGCACGACCGATGCCCTGCTCGTCAACCTCGGCATCAATTCGCTCGACGAGCTTCCGCACATCTCGCCGCTCCTCGATGACGGCGCGAACGGCTTCGACGAGGTGCTGCGATGAGGCGCCGATTCCTGGCATCCATGTCCCGAAAACTGCGTCCTCGCGGCGCCTCAGCGCAAGAAATGGGGACACGATGAACGACACGACAGACTCCGGGAACGACTCCGCTCGCTCGACCGAGGGCGTCCGCCTGCAGAAGGTCCTGGCGAACGCGGGGGTCGCCTCCCGCCGCGTCGCCGAGAACCTCATCGTCGAGGGGCGCGTCCGCGTCAACGGCGAGGTCGTCACCGAGCTCGGCAGCCGCATCGACCCGGAGAGCGATCAGGTCGACGTCGACGGCACGGCCATCCAGCTCGACCAGTCCAAGCGGTACGTCATGCTCAACAAGCCGCGCGGCGTGGTGAGCTCGATGAAGGACGAGCGCGGACGCACCGACCTCCGCGACTTCACCAAGGACTGGGAGGAGCGCCTCTACAACGTCGGGCGACTGGATGCCGAGACCAGCGGCCTGCTCGTCCTGACGAACGACGGCGAACTCGCCCACGTCCTCGCGCACCCCTCCTTCGGCGTCACGAAGGTCTACATCGCGAAGGTCGAGGGCAAGGTCACGGCCCAGACCATCCAGCGCCTCACGAAGGGCGTCGAGCTGGAGGACGGACACATCGCCGCCGACAAGGCGCGGCTGCTCGATGTCTCGTCGAGCGGCCCGACGGGAGAGAACTCGCTGGTCGAGCTGACCCTGCACTCCGGGCGCAACCGCATCGTTCGGCGCATGATGGCCGAGGTCGGGCATCCCGTGACGGAGCTGGTCCGCCGCCAGTTCGGGCCGCTGCACCTGGGAACCCTCCCAGCGGGCCGCGCGCGGGAGTTGACTAAGGTGGAACGCGGCGCGCTCCTCACTCTTGCGCGCCAGGCGGCGGGGGAGCCGCCTTCGGAGGAGCAGGAGCAACGGTGAGCGAAACCACGGGCGTTCGGTCTGCCCGGGTGCAGGGCACCGTGCGGATCGTCGGCGCCGGGCTGCTCGGGTCGAGCATCGGACACGCGCTCCGCGAGCACGGGGTCGACGTCGCACTCGACGACACGTCGCCCGCTCAGCTGCGGCTCGCGATCGACTACGGCGCCGGCCGCTCCGCGCGCGAGGACGATGACCCCGCGCTCGTCGTCGTCGCCGTGCCGCCCGATGTCACCGCGGACGTGATCGAGCGCGAGCTCGCGCGCTTTCCGCGCGCCGTCGTCACCGATGTCGCCAGCGTCAAGCTCGAGCCGCTCCGGGCGCTGCGTGAGCGCGGCGTCGACCTTGCGCGCTACATCGGCTCGCATCCCCTCGCCGGGCGCGAGCGGGGCGGAGCCATTTCGGCGCGCGCCGACATCTTCACCGGACGGCCCTGGGTGGTGTGCCGGGACGAGGAGACGTCGACGTCCGACCTGGCGCTCGTCGAGGGCCTCGCGCTCGACCTGGGCGCCACGCCGATCGAGATGAGTCCGGAGGAGCACGACCGCGCGGTCGCGCTCGTCTCCCATGTGCCGCAGCTCGTCGCGAGCCTCCTCGCCGGACGCTTCGCCGACGCACCCGACGGGTCGCTGAGACTCGCCGGCCAAGGGGTGCGCGACACCACGCGGATCGCGGCATCCGCTCCTGAACTGTGGGTGCAGATCCTCGGCGCGAACTCGGCTCCCGTGGTCGACGTGCTCGATGCGCTCGCTGCCGACCTCGCCTCGGTCGCCTCGGCCCTGCGTGATGTCGACGTTCCCGGCGCGAGACGCGCGGTCGCCGACACCATCCGGCGGGGCAACGACGGGGTGGAGCGGCTGCCCGGCAAGCACGGCCAGAACCGGCGGTTCGAGAGCATCGTGGTGATGGTGGATGACACCCCCGGACAGCTCGGCCGGCTGTTCGGCGAGCTCGGCGAACTGGGGGTGAACGTCGAGGACCTGCGTCTGGAGCATTCTCCCGGCGCTCAGTTCGGCCTCGCCGAGATCTCGATCGTGCCGAGCGTCGTCCGGGCCGCGACCGACGGGCTCGAAGCCCGCGGCTGGAGGATTGCGAGTGTCAATGACTGAGATCTTCCGCCCCGCTGCTGCCGCCCCGACGCCCGAGCCGATCGTGGTCGCGATCGACGGACCGGCCGGCAGCGGCAAGTCGAGCGTCGCGAAGCAGGCCGCGCGAGAGCTGGGCTACGGCTACCTCGACACGGGCGCCGCCTACCGGGCGCTCGCCTGGCATGCCCTCGCGCACCACGCCGACACCTCGGACGCGTCCGCGCTGCTCGACGTCGCCGGAGACTTCGACTACTCGATCTCGCTCGATCCCGACGATTACTGGGTCCGAGTCGGGTCGACGGACGTCACGGCCGCGATCCGCGAGCCGCGGGTGACGGATGCCGTCAGCGGCGTCGCCCGCGTCGCGCCGATCCGCAAGTCCGTCAATGCACTCTTCCGCGCGCTGGTCGCGGCATCCGGTCGTCCGGGTGTCGTCGTCGAAGGCCGCGACATCACGACCGTCGTGGCGCCCGATGCGCCCGTGCGGATCCTCCTGACGGCGGCGCCCGAGGTCCGGGCCGCACGCCGCAGCGCCGAGCTCACGACGCACGATGCGGCCTCCGTCGCGGAAGCACTGCACCGACGTGACGCCTCGGATTCCCAGGTCGTCGACTTCCTCACCGCCGCCCCCGGCGTGACGGTGGTCGATTCGACCGATCTCGACTTCAACCAGACCGTCGCCGCCGTCCTCGGTGTCGTGCGCGAGGTCCAGACAGGAGCCGCTCATGGCCGGTGACGAAGAGTACGAAGGCAACCCCGACAACCTCGCGGAGAAGCTCGCGAACCTCGATGAGGATCTCGTCGAGCAGCGGGCCGAGGCGCTGCGCGTCTCGCTCGGCGACTACGAGCTGGAAGACGAGGATGCCGCGCTCCTCGCGGGCGTGCAGCTCGGCGAGGACGGCATCGAGTACCTGCCGGCCCTGCCGGTGGTCGCGATCGTGGGGCGCCCGAACGTGGGCAAGTCCGCGCTCGTGAACCGCATCCTCGGCCGCCGCGAGGCGGTCGTCGAGGACACCCCCGGCGTGACGCGGGACCGCGTCACCTACAAGGCCGAGTGGATGGATCGCCGCTTCACCATCGTCGACACGGGCGGGTGGGAGCCCGACGCGCGCGGCATCGACCGTTCGGTGGCGGCGCAGGCAGAGGTCGCGATCGACCTCTGCGACGTCGTGATCTTCGTCGTGGACGCGATGGTGGGTGCGACCTCGACCGACGAGCATGTCGTGAAGCTGCTGCGCAAGAGCGGCAAGCCCGTCTTCCTGGTGGCGAACAAGATCGACGATGCTCGTCACGAACCCGAGGCGGCGCCTCTCTGGAACCTCGGCCTCGGCCAGCCGTACCCGGTGTCGGCCATCCACGGCCGCGGTGTCGCGGATCTGCTCGACGAGCTCATGAAGGTCCTGCCCGAGATCTCGGCCGTCGCGAAGCAGGAGATCGGCGGGCCCCGCCGCGTCGCCATCCTCGGGCGTCCGAACGTGGGCAAATCCTCCCTGCTGAACAAGGCCGCCGGCGAAGAGCGCGTCGTCGTCAACGAGCTCGCTGGCACGACCCGCGACCCCGTCGATGAGGTCGTCGAGCTCAGCGGCAGGCTGTGGCGCTTCGTCGACACGGCCGGCATCCGTCGGCGTGTGCACCTTCAGCAGGGCGCGGACTTCTACGCGTCGCTTCGCACATCGACCGCCCTCGAGAAGGCCGAGGTCGCCGTCGTCGTCCTCGATGTCAGCCAGTCGATCAGCGAGCAGGACGTGCGGATCATCGACCTCGTGCTCGAGTCCGGCCGCGCGCTCGTCCTGGCGTTCAACAAGTGGGATCGCCTGAACGACGACGACATGGAGAACGCCGACCGTCGCCGCTACCTCGAGCGCGAGATCGAGCAGGACCTCGCTCACGTGTCGTGGGCGCCGCGTGTCAACATCTCGGCACGCACCGGCCGACACCTCGAGAAGCTCGTGCCCGCGCTCGACACGGCTCTCGACTCGTGGGATCAGCGCATTCCGACGGGCAAGTTCAACGCGTTCCTCGCCGAGCTGGTCGCCGAGCACCCGCACCCCCTCCGCGGCGGCAAGCAGCCCCGCATCCTCTTCGGCACGCAGGCCTCGACCCGCCCGCCGACCTTCGTGCTGTTCACGACCGGATTCCTCGACCCCGGCTACCGCCGGTTCATCCAGCGGCGCCTGCGCGAGCTGTACGGCTTCGAGGGCTCGCCGATCGTCGTCAACATGCGGGTGCGCGAGAAGAAGCAGCGCTGACGCCGAGCCGCGGCGCCGATGTGCGGCGCCGCGGCTCTGCCTCAGAAGCCCTCTCTCACCGCATGCGGGATGCCGCAGGTCGCACCATCGCGGTCTCGTCGGGCGCTTCGAACCCGAACTTCTCATAGAGCGTGTGCGCGTCGCGGGTGAAGAGCACCCAGCGGAAGTCCCGCCCGGGGCCTTCGTCGATCATGAGTGACAGCATCCGCTGCCCGATGCCGTTGCCTGCGAACTCGGGCAGGACGAACACGTCCGCGAGATACGCGAACCCGACGCCGTCCGAGACGGCGCGGGCGAAGCCGACCTGCTCACCCGTCGCCGTGCTGTACGCGCCGACCACCCGCCAGGCTGATTCGAACTGCGCCTCGAGGTCGTCGCGCGTGCGCCAGGTGCCCCAGTAGGCCTCGGCGGCAAGCCACGACCAGACGGCGTCGCGCTGGATGCGGTCGGGATCGGTGTCGAGTACGTAGTCCACACGACAAGTGTGGCGAGGGGACGGGATGCCGCGGGCAGGCCGCAAGGAACGTGCTGGCCTGTGGGTGCTCGCCGATTTCGCTCGATCACGACGGGCGGGGTCGTTCGCGTGCCGGTGTGCAAGGCTGGTCGGATGACGATCGAGCCCCTCGAACCCGGTGAAGCGAGGCGGCCGTCGGGTCCCCGCGATCCGGGCGACGCGTGGGTTGTCGCGCCGGACGGGACCAAGTACTGGGGTCGCTTCGGTGCAGCCGGACTGCTGGCCCTCGATCCGGATCTCGGGGTGCTGCTGCAGCACCGCGTCTCGTGGAGCCACTTCGGCGACACGTGGGCGCTTCCGGGTGGCGCGCGGCACGAGGGGGAGTCGGCGACCGACGGCGCGCTGCGCGAGTCGGCAGAGGAGGCCGGGGTTCCGCCGGAAGCGATCCGCCCGCGGCTGCTCAGCGTCTTCGACCTCGGCTACTGGAGCTACACGACGCTCGTGGGCGATGTCGGAACTGCCTTCCAGCCGCAGATCACCGACCCCGAGAGCCGCGAGCTCGCCTGGGTGCCGCCCAGCGAGGTCACGCAGTTGCCGCTGCACCCGGGCTTCGCGTCGTCGTGGGCCGCGCTCGAACCTCTGCTCGGCATCCGTCCTGCCGTCGTGGTGGACGTCGCCAATGTCGTGGGCTCGGTGCCGGACGGCTGGTGGCGCGACCGCGCCGGCGCGGCCGAGCGGCTGCTGTCGCGGGTGGCCGAGCTGGCGGTTGTCGGCGTCGCGGCTGAGGCGCTCGCGCTGCCGGAGCACACGTGGTTTCCGGAGTGGGTCGCGGTCGTCGAGGGTCAGGCGCGCGCGGTCGAGACGCCGGCCGGGGTCGACGTGGTCTCGGCCGAGGGAGCCGGTGACGACGCGATCGTCGCCACGACCGAGCGCCTCGTCGCCGCAGGTCGGTCCGTGACGGTGGTCACCAGCGACCGTGAGCTCTCGGGACGGGTGACGGATGCCGGTGCCGCCGTCCACGGCACGCGCTGGCTGCTCGACCTGCTGCCCTGACCCCTGTCGTGTCGCTGTCTCGGCGGCGCGACGGCTCTCGCTCAGTCGCGGGCGCGCAGGCGATCGATATCGCGCCGCTCGCGCTTCGTGGGGCGTCCTGTGCCCCGGTCGCGCACCGGGACGAATGCTGTGAGTTCGCGCGGCGGCGGGGGAGGAGTGCGTTCGTCCACGGCTTCGGCGGCCATGACGGCACCGACGCGCTTGGAGATGGGCTGCTTGACCACGAGGATGCGATCGAACCCGCTGATGCGCACCCGCAGCTCGTCGCCGGGGCGCACCGGCTGCGCGGCCTTCGCCCGCTCGCCGTTCACCCGGACGTGCCCGGCTCGGCACGCCGAGGTCGCCGCCGATCGGGTCTTATAGACGCGGACGGCCCAGAGCCAGGCGTCGACGCGAGCCGACGTCGGGCCTGCCCGCCCCGGCGCTTCGGGTGGGGGGTCAGCGCCAGGGGGAGGGGACGTGGGGGGCGTCATGCGGGCGCAACCTCGCGCTGCGCAGCGATCGTGAGGCTTCGGACAGAGATGACCACGCCCGCGGCGATGAGGCCCTGCCCGAGGCAGTAGGTGATCATCACCAGGGGGCTCGTCCAGCCGGGCATCGCGTCAGGCATGAAGAGACGAAACGCGAGGATCGTGTCGGAGGCGAGGAAGAACGCGCCGCCCCACACGATCAGCGGGTGGCAGCGCGATGCCGCGGCCGCCGTGCCCCCGAGGACGAGGCCGTAGAGCGCCACCGGGATCAGCAGCGCGCCGAGGTTCGGCCACAGCACGAGCAGGAGGGCGACCCACCACACGCCGTAGACAGCCGACCACAGCGGGAGCGGGCGCACGGCGAGCCGGCGCCAGAACAGCCAGATGTAGCAGAGATGAGCCAGCCCGAAGCAGAGCAGCATCATGGGCAGCTCGGGTGCGAAGGGGAAGAAGGTTCCGGCTCCGTCGCCGAGATATGACAGGGCGAGCGCGACGATGAGGAGTGTGTAGGACGTGCCCCAGCCGGACCCGCGCCCAGCCCACAGGGCGGCGATGATGAGGGCGGGCATGAGCAGCAGCTTCGTCGGCGACGCGAGCGGGGATCCGAGTGCGAGGGCGACGATGTGGACGAGGGCGATCGCGCCGTAGGCGGCGAAGCCCCACCACCATGAGCGGGCGAGGGAGGACACGGCCTCCATCGTAGGTGCGTCGACCTCAGGCGACGTCGAGGGCGACGACCGGTCGATCGGGCTTGGGGCGTGCCACTTCCCGGAAGCCGGCATCCCGGAACGTGGAGATGACACCGAGGAACAGGTCGTTCGAGGGCTTCTTCTCACCGACGTTCGGGTCGACGGGGTAGGCCTCGACCACCCGTGCACCGCCTTCGCGCGCGAAGGCCACCGCAGCGCTGAGGAGCTGGGCGCTCAAGCCCGCCCCTCGAAACTCGCGCCGGATGACGAAACAGGTCACCGCCCACACCGATTCGTCGTCGAGCGGCTCCTCCGTCCCCCCGGTGATCAGGCGGGTCCGTCCGAGGCGCACCTGCCGTGTGCGGGGGCCGACGCGCACCCATCCTGCCGCGACGCCGTCGACATACGCGACGAGTCCCGGCGGCGGGCCGGCGGCGATCTCCCGGTTCAGCAGATCGCGGCGCTCCGCCTGCGACGTCTGGGAGAACTCGGAGCTTGTCAGCGTCCACCACTGGCATTGGCAGCCGCGCCCGTCGCCGCCGTTGTCGAAGGTGTGCTCGACATCGTCGAAGCGGTCGGAGGTCGCGGGCTCGATCGTGATCATCGGCATGCCGGGACCCTACGCGGGGGCTCTGACAGTCACAAGACGCTTGCGATCGCGACCCCAGGAGTTCGTCACAGGTCTCACCGATCGGCGCCGCTCCACGAGCCCACAGCTCGATGACCGAGCCAGCCGAACAGCGCGAACACGATGATTCCGAGCAGGGCCGCGGCGATGATCGCCGCGAACAGTGGAGCGCCCTGCGCGAGCGCCTGGTAGCGACTGATGACCGTGCCGATGCCGGGGGTCCCCTGACGAAAGAAGAAGTCCGCCACGATCGCGCCGACCACCGCGAGCCCCGCGGAGATGCGGAGCCCGGCGAAGACGGCAGGAAGTGCCGCAGGCGCCTCCAGCTGCAGCAGCACCTGCCACCTCGATGCCTTCTGCAGTGCGAAGAGTTCGCGCATCCGCACGTCCACCGAGCGCAGTCCGAACAGCGTGTTCGACACGATCGGGAAGAGGGCCATCAACGCGCACACGATCACGCGGGCGGAGAACCCGAAGCCGAACCAGAATCCGACCAGCGGCACCAGCGCAAGGATGGGGATGCACTGAAGGACGACCGCATACGGGAAGAGCGAGCGTTCGGCCCAGCGGGCCTGCGACATCGTCACTGCCCAGAGCACGCCGACGACGAAAGCGACCAGCAGGCCGACTGCGGCGACGATCGCCGTCTGCACGAGGGCAGTCGCGATGGCCGGGCCGGCCGCCGGGTTGAGGAACCCCTCGGTGATGACTTCGTGCGGCGGCGGGAGCAGAAAGCGCCGTTCGGGAGACAGCCCCAGGTAGCTGATGAGGTACCAGCCCACGAGAGCTCCCGTGAGAACGGCGAAAGGCGGTGCAGTTGTGATCAACGCGGTGCGCACGCGCTGCGGCAGGAGGATGCTCATGCGACGCTCGCTCCCCTCAGCGAGTGACCCACCCGCGCCACGAGGTCCGCGAAATCGGGCGACTCCCGCAGCTCGGGACCTCGATCCTCGCCGAAGGGCACGTCGAACTCCTCGATGATGCCGCCGGGGCGTCCGCTCATGACGATCACCCGCGTCGACATCGCGACAGCTTCACGCACCGAGTGCGTCACGAACATGCCGGCGAAGCCGTGCTGGAGGAACAGGTCGAACACCAGGTCGTTCAGCCGGTCCCTGGTGATCTCGTCGAGCGCGCCGAACGGCTCGTCGAAGAGGAACAGATCGGGCTCGATCGTGAGCGAGCGGGCGAGGGAGACCCGCATGCGCATACCGCCGCTCAGCTGGTGCGGAAGGTGGTCGTCGAATCCGGCGAGACCGACCTCGTGGAGAGCGCGCATGGCGGCATCCTTCCKGGCAGCCTTGCTGACGCGGGGCCCGGAGAGCTCGCCGAACAGCTCGACATTCCTCAGGGCCGTGCGCCAGGGAAGGAGCGTCGCATCCTGGAAGACGTACCCGACGTGTGAGCAGGCCACCTCGCATCGACCGGCGGTCGTGGCGCTCAGGCCGCTCGCTATGCGCAGAAGCGTGCTTTTGCCGCACCCAGAGGGCCCGACGATCGAGACGAACTCGCCTTTGCGGATGTTCAGCGACACGTCCGTGAGTGCTGTGGTGCCGTTCGGGAACGTCAATCCGACTCGATCGAAGTCGACCGCATTCGCGGTTGTCGTTGTCGCCATTGCTTCTCCAGTTTGTACAGGCGGGGGATGGATGCCGGGGCGGCGTGCGCGGCCGCCCCGGCGAGCTGTCAGGGGAGGGCGATCGACGGGTCGAGGAAATCGTTCGTAGCGAGGTCCTCGGCCGTGAGCTCTTCGGCGATCGGAACGCCCTTGGAGTCCAAGATCGGCGTCACGATCGAAAGCACGTCGTCAATGCGGGTGGAGTCGAAAGCGCCCAACGTGCCATCAGGCGCATTGGCCGCAAGGCCCAGTTCACGCTGCTGGATCGTGGAGTTCTCGGCCTCGCCTTGCGGGTAGACCCAGCCGTTGTCGTAGGCCTCGACTGCTGCGACGATCAGGGCGTTCGCGGCGCCTGGATCCGCGAAGAAGTCGACGGTCGCCTGCTGGATGACCGGCACCAAGGCGGCTAGACATCCGGACTGGTTCTCGACGTCCTCGCTGCGCACGGAGAGCGACACCGCGTAGATCGGGTACCCGGTGTCGGCGACGAGCTGGTAGTCGACGGGCTTCATCCAGCCATCGATGGCGTTCTCGTAGACCCACGGCTCCACGGTGGCGAACCCCTGCTGTGCGTCCTTCCCCCCGGCTGCCAGGAAGTTCGACGGCGTGCCGTCGTACGAGCCGTCGACCTGGTCGGCGCGCAGCTGCCCCGATCCGACCAGGTAGTCCATGTAGCTCGTGCCGTCGAAATAGCGCACCGTGGCATCGGTCTTGCTCAGGTCCTCGATGGCGTCGGCGTCGGGATAGGTCTCCGGGTCCCACATGATGATCCAGGGCGCCTTCTCGAAGGTCGCGAGGACCGCGGTCGTCGGCCGGTCCGCCGAGTTCGCGATCGCCTCATCGGTGTTGACCCACCCCAGAAGGATGTCTGGATCCGTGTACATCTGAGCCGGCACGCCCGTGAATCCGATCGCTGGTCCACCGGCGCGGATCTCGACGTTGACACCGGTCCACTCGCCCTGTGCGTACAGAGGTCCGCTCACACGCTTCGCGCCGGCATCGATCGTGGCATCGGTGCCGAGCAGGTTGAACAGACCGCCCTGTTCGGACTGCGGATTCCAGTCGGTCTGGATGACGACCGTCTCGGGGCACTCGGCGGAGAGGTCGACAGCGCCGATGGTGAGGTCTTCGGATGCGCCGGTGGAGACGGGCGCAGCGGCGGACGGCGTGCAGGCCGTCACCGCGAGGGCCGACAGCGTGAGAGCACCGAGCGCTGCGGTCGTGCGGGTGATGGGGGATGACATGGGAGCTCCTTCGGATGGGTGGCGCTGATGTGGTCGGTGGTGCGTCAGAGAGAGTCGATGGATGTCGAGGTCGGGCGTCCGGCGGCCACGAAGCGATCGCGAGTGCCGCTGTAGAAGCTCGCGCCGAATCTGCCGACCGGGTGGTATTCGCTCAGCTGCACGCGCCAGGTCTCCTGATCCACCAGGCCCGAGCGCGCGTGCAGGCGGCGGACCTGACCGAAGAAGATGCGGCGGCTGGGGATGTCGAGGCGATGCCACAGCGTGCATTCGAAGGCGACGTCCGCCGCGTCGATGATGGGTGGGCGAACCAGGTCCGCCGGGCGGGTCTTGAGGCCGAGTAGCTTCAGCTCGTCGACATCCGAGGGATGGGCGACACTCGTGGCATCCATTGCATCCGTCAGCTCTTCGCTCGGTATATGCACGACGAACTCGCCCGTGGCGTCGATGTTCGCCGCGGTGTCCTTGTCGGCGTCACCCTCCAGTCGGTTGATGCTGATCATGACCATCGCGGGCGACTCGCCCACCATCGCGAACATGGAGAACGGTGCGGCGTTCGGGATTCCGCGCTCCGACACCGTCGTCACCCAGGCGATCGGCCGGGGGACGATGAGGCTCGCCATCAGCTTGTAGCGCTCGTGCTCTCCCAGCGCATCGAAGTCGATGAGGTCAGGCATGGCTGCCGACCCACCAGCTGAGGAGGATGTCTCGCAGAGCCGCGTCGTCGTCGGCGCCGTAGAGGTCGGTCCGTCTCAGCTGAGCGAAGCGCGCAGCATCCTGCTCGCCCAATTCGACCGGCACCCGGTGAAGTTGGATGGGGGTCCTCGGAAACCTCGGCACGTAGTCGCTGTCTCGGCGAAGGGTGCGCTCGCCGCGGATCACCGGCTGTGCGAAGTCTGCGGCGGTGCGCTGTGTCGGGTACTCCYGGAGTTCCGGCACCAGGTCGAGATCCGAGGAGGCGGCGTCGAACACACTGAGGTCGAGTGGACGCAGAGCGTAGTTGCTCGTGCTGAAGATGTCGTTGCCGCACACGTTGGGCACGACCAGCAGATCCATGAGCGCCAAGAGCTCGACGTAGTCGTCGTCGGCCGTCTGCTGCCGGACCACTTCGCAGGTGCCATCCGCGTTCACGCGCGTCCCCATGAAGAGGTTGAACGAGTCGTGCACGTCGTCGGGCGTCAGCCCGTACTCGCGCTGCGCCTCGGCCTGCATGTCAGCGCAGTTGGTGTGCTCGGCGAATCCGAACATCGACTCGTACATGTTGGCGCTGCACCTCGGGAAGAGGGTGTCGTTCAGGCCGGCGGTGTCCGCGAGGATGAACAGCATCGCTCGCTCGCGCGGGGGAGCCGACCACAGCAGGTCGCCCTGACCGGGATGGATTCCGTGGAGGGTGCGGGTGCGACCCACGTGCATGAACTCCCGGTAGTCGGCCAGATTGAAGACGTTCAGGTCGGCGCACTGGTTGCCTTCGACCTGTGCGATGCGGAGGATCTGCCCCGCACGAAGCTCGATGGCCTTCCCGGTGCCGGGTTGAAGACGATGCTCCATCCGGGTGACACGGTCGGAGCCAGGGGTGAACTCGACGCTGGTGCGCCAGTTCCGGATGGCGCCGCGCTGCACGGGAAGCGCTCTGCGGACGACCTGTTGCGTCGCACTCTCGATCAGTGCGAGTTGCACGAGCGCGCTGACGTCGTCGGCCTCGCCGGCCTTGAGCGAGGCGTCGAGGAGTTCCTTCTGCTGGTCGGTGAGCGTCAGGGTTGGCATGCGATGAACCTGCTTTCTGGATACATCAGTGACGCTATTCGGTATACAGAACGCGCAGATTGCTCGCATGTAACGAGTGCGTTTCGTGGCAGAGGAGGTGTCAGACAGGCTGATTTGCGCGGCAGTATGGCGTTCCGTATACGGTGGAGGCGTGTCGATCGATACACATGAAGCTCTTCAGCGTCCGGCTGATCGTGCGGAGCGCGCCTACCGGTCTTTACGGGCGGCGATCATCGAGTCGGCCCTGGCGCCGGACACCCGGTTGGGTGAGGAGCCCCTCGCCGCGCACTACGGGGTGAGCCGCACCCTGATCCGAACCGTGCTGAGTCGTCTCGTGGAGGACGGTCTCGTCGACACGGCCAAGGGCAAATCGGCTCGTGTCGCACAGCCGACTCGCGAGGAGGCTCGCGACGCCTTCGCCGTGCGGGCGGCGCTCGAGCGCGAGGCGATCCGCGCGCTCGCGGTCGGCAGAGCCGGGGCGGCGGAGGCGACTCTGCGGCATCATGTCGCCGCCGAGCGCAAGGCACTGCGCGATCGGAATGCGAAGGCGTCGGCGCGACTCGGAGGCGAGTTCCACATCGCCCTCGCGCGGGCGACCGGCAACCTGCTGCTCGAGCGCTACGTGTCAGAAGTTGTCTCGAGAACCTCGCTCATCCTCGCCATCTACGGTCGAGACCTCGATCAGGCGACGTCAATCGACGAACATGAGCGTCTGATAGACCTTCTCGTCAAGGGAGAAGCGGATGCTGCCCTCGAACTCGCCGAGCACCATCTGGTCGCCGTCGAGGAGAACACCCTGCACATGGAGGCAGGCGCCGCCGAAACCGATCTTGCGACCATTCTCGCCCGGTTCGGGGGAGCACAAGAGCCGTGAGTCCGGGTCGGCCGCCATCGCCCGCTCGGTTCGCGCGTGATCAGCCGAACCGGTAGGATAGGGGAGTTGTCCGCGCGAGAGCGAGGACATCGGGATGTGGCGCAGCTTGGTAGCGCACTTGACTGGGGGTCAAGGGGTCGCAGGTTCAAATCCTGTCATCCCGACAGAATTGCGAAGGGGTCGGCCGACAGGCCGGCCCCTTCGCATTTGTGTCGGACGACCGTTGCAGTGAACCGACTTCAGGCAGTCCCGCGCCGCCGCCGTACCCTCTGGAGCAGGGTGCCGCTTTGTGGCGGCGCTCATTTGGGGCCACTGGGGCCAACATGGCGAAGGAGTTGTGCAGGCCGATAGCATCGCTTTCGCGTGCGTCACTCAACCTGGGGGTAGTAGTGGGCTTTGACAAGGACGTCGACTTCGGCAGCCATCGAGATGCCTGGAGCGATGGGATCTTCGCCGACCGGGTCCCGGAGGCTTCCGCCTTCGCTGCCTCCCTCGCGGCCCACCGCGGGCGCCTGGATGCTCCATACGAATCGCCCGTGGGCAAGAACGTGCTCGTCTTCCACGGGCACGGCGGAATCGGCAAGTCCGAGCTCTCACGCCGTTTGGCCGATTGGGTCGCGGGCTCTCTCGAGCCCGCGATCGAGTGGGGTCCGCCGCCGGCGACTCGCGTTGCAGCGACAGCCCGGATTGATCTGCACGGCTCTGAAGGTCGGATTGACGGCGCCCGGCAGATCGCCAGTCTGCGGATCCAGCTCGGTCTGCTCCGTCCTAGCTGGCCCCTTTTCGACGTCGCCTTCGCCGCGTACTGGGCGCAGACGCATCCGATGGATCCGCTGCCGGTCGGGAGCGAGGGTGGCGAAGACAACGGATTCGCCGACGCGACTTTGGGTAGTCTCGCGGCCCTCGCCGACGGGCACGGGTGGCTGGCCGAGGATGCCGGAACCTCGGCGGCGTTGAGCGTGGCGGGACCCTGGCTTGTGCGACGGCTCGGGCGTGCGATCGCCCAGCTCTTTCCGTCGAAACTCGGCGTGAATGCTCCCCGCGGTTACGACGAGTTCTTTCATCGATGCAGCACGGTGCCTTCGGAGGACGATCCGCGGCCGGATATCCTGGCGCAACTCGCGCAGCTCCTGAGTTATGAGCTCGCGCTGGAGCCCGAGCAGCCGCTCGTCGTCGTCTTCATCGACACGTTCGAACGGCTTTCCCTGGACGCCAGACGGGCCGGTGAGAGTCTCCTCAACCGAGTGGCCTATGCGATGGCCAACGTGCTGTTCGTCATCACAGGGCGCAACCACCTGACCTGGTCGGATGCGCAGGGTCACGCACTCCCGCATCGTGGCAGCGAGGCCTGGCCGCTGCTCGCGACCGGCGTCGAACAGGAACCGCATCAGCACGCGTTGAAGTATCTGTCGCCGGAGGACACGATGTCGGTGCTCCGGGGCATCCGTGAGCGGCTGTCGATCGACATCTCCGATGGCGACCTGGAAACGCTCGCCAGGACGTCGGGCGGGCTTCCTGAGCACCTGCGATTGATCGGCCACGCACTCGCTGCCAGGCGGGATCAGGGGGAGCCGGTCTCAGCCGCCGAGCTGCCTGAATCCTTCGACGATCTGGTCCTGTTGCTGCTTGAAGACGTCCCCAACGAGGCGGAGCGTCGCGCCATACGCGCGGCGGCGCTCGTGCCCTCCTGTACCGCCGCGCTCGTCGCAGCCGCCGCCAATGTCGACGAGGGCGATGCGGAGCGCGCCCTTCGTCGACCCCTTTTCGAGTCGTTCACTCCGGGGGAGAGCCGGATGCACGACAAGGTCAGGGCGGCCCTGCGCGGTTCGGGGACCGCCGTCGAGGGAGGCTGGTCCACCGCCGATTGGGAACGAGCCGGCACCCGCGCACTGGTGCACCTTCAGGATGTGCGCGCACGAATCGTCTCTCAGTATCAGGATGCGAGTGACGAGATCGCATCCTCGGCCGCAACCGAGAGCCTGCTCCGGACGATCGGCAACGCGATCTCGATCGTGTGCGAGGTCGATGCGCAGGTCGCGCCTCCGGCCGCAAAGGCCGACTCAGCTCCTTCCGCCTACTCGGACTGGGTCAGCGAGGCGATTGTGAAGGGTCCGTCGGTGTCGGGTCTGCGTCCTCACACGCCCGCCCGGTCGGCCACTCGCTACGGCGGTGACATTCTCGCCTTCATCGATGCGAAGGGCAGTGAACTGCCGCTCCCGGCCCGGCTGGAGACGCTCGAACGACTCAGGGAGGAGAGTCCGCAGCTCGGGCGGATTGCCGGACGTCATCTGTCCTACGCGTTGACGAACGCTGGTCGGTGGGACGAAGCCGTTGCCGCCATGGACGAGCTGCTCGTACGGCGTCCGAATGACGCCTTCGTGCAGTATCAGCGGCTCGTGCGACTGGCGATCGCACGTCGCTTCGTGCAGGTCACGGCCGGCATGGACGTCCTCCAGCCCGGTCGTCGCGAGCGCATGGAGACCCGGATGGACTTCTTCGGCCGCGGCAAGCCGGAAAAGTTCGTCGCGACCCTCGCGGCGCGGGCCCAGGAGGAGCGCCAGCTGGGTCTGCTCAAGGACTCGCTTGAAAGCGAGGGCATCGTCGCCCGATGGGCGGGACTCGTGTTTCCCGGCGACCATTGCTGGGTCGCGGCAGACCTCCGGCTCCGCGCTGAGGCCGCCGGACACGATGTGGCGCTGCGCGACGCACTGCTTTCAGAGGTGATGGCCACCGGGCACTTCACTGAGGACGCGCGGCGGCTCATCGCGATCGACCGCGCACGCAGCGACGGAGAGATAGGGGTGCGCGAGGCGCTCGCGCGGGCAGCCGACGCCTTCGCCGCTGACGACGCCGATGCGCTCGAAGAGCTGTCGGCCGAGATCTCGCTGTCTCCCGTCCCGCGCAACTACAGCTGGATCCCGATCGAGTTCCTGTTCGAGGATGTGGGGCATCCGCTGCCGGTGACACCCACCGAGTGGCTGGCCGATCGCGAGGTCAACCTGAAGCGCTGGAGCAGGCGCTGGGAGCGGTGGCGGGAGCACGTCACGAGGTGAGCCCGGCCGGCGGAGTCATGAACGCGGGCGGCCGCCACGACATCATCGACGCTCGGTGCGATCCATCCTCCCGGTGAGCGCGATGCGGCGACCGACTCACTCGCAGGCGAGTCCGTCGCCTTCGCCGTCACCGTTGTTTCCCGTGCCGTTGGCGAACCAGTCGTAGATCGCAGCTTCTGCCGGATTGTCGCGTGCGAACGGACCGCTGGGGTGTCCGTTGGGGCTGTTCTTGAGCTTCGTGCAGGACGTGTACTGCTTCCACCACTCGTCGACCGCTGGAGGCGGGACCGGATCGACCACCGCTTCCTGCTCCGCCATGAGTCTCGCCTGCTCGTCGGCGTCAGCTGCGTTTTGGCACGCGACGGTGATCACTGCACCGTCGGGCGTGAGGGTCGCGAGCTGTGCCGCGTGGTAGCCGGGCTCCCGTGGGTGCGCGGGGTAGCCGTCGGTCGAGTCGTATCGTGCGACGACGAGACCTGCCGTCAGCAGCGATAACGCCACATCGGTGCCCTCTGCGGTGTCGACGTATCGCAGGATCCTGCCGTAGTTGTCCGCGTCGTTCTCGCCATCGGGAAGGGTCAGCAGCGTCGGGTCGCCGGGGCGGAGCAGGGATGAGACGAGCGCTGATGCTTCGGCGTACCCGCACTCGCCGGTCTCTGGAGCGTCGATCCCGATGATGCGCACCGTGCCGGTGCTGGTCTCGATCGTGTCCCCGTCGACCACCGACACGAACGTCGAATCCGTTGTCGGAGCCGCCGACGGTGGCCCACTGGCCACCGAGCCCGGCGCGCATCCCACGAGCAAGCTCGCCACCACAGCCGCGACAACGGCACCAAACACCCCTCGCATGAAGCTGAGCCTAGGGCGCACCGGCGACCGCGGCTGTCGTCGCGGCCCGCAGGTCGCATCCGCCCCTCCCGCCCGTCCGCGCGACAACGATCGTGGAAAACCCTCCGAAACTTTTTGCCTTGTCGGACAGCGCCTCCTAGCGTTTGTTGTACGCAAAAACATATGTGCTGCTCACGCGCCGCATATGACCGACGACGATGTCAGGAGATTCCCCATGCGCCGATCTTTCCGATCGCTTCTGGTGGCCACCGCCACCGCTGCCCTGGTACTGCCCCTCTGGGGCGCGACCGCAGCGAACGCCGACCCCCCGGGCTACAGCCACGCCGACAAGAGCACCCTGCGCAACGAGGCGCCGCGCGATCTCGCGATCGGCAGCGCGGCCTGGGGCCGCAGGGACCTCGTCAACTACGACCGCAAGGCGCCGACCGAGTACCAGCAGGTCCTCAGCGCCCAGTTCTCGTCGCTGACGCCCGAGAATGACATGAAATGGGATGCCATCCACCCGGCGCCGGGCGTGTACGACTTCGCGTCCGCCGACGCCCTGGTCGCCTTTGCCAAGGCCAACCACCAGCAGGTGCGGGGCCACACCCTGCTGTGGCACAGMCAGAACCCGGCGTGGGTCACCACGGCAAGCCAGACCTGGACGTGCGACCAGGCACGTGCTGTGCTCGAAGACCACATCCGCACTGTCGTGGGCCATTTCAAGGGCCAGATCTACCAGTGGGATGTCGCGAACGAGATCTTCCAGGACACGTGGGACAACGGCGGAGTGCAGCTGCGCACCACGGCGAACCCGTTCCTGAAGGCCTGCGCAGCCGATCCGATCACGCTCCTCGAGGACGCGTTCCGCTGGGCGCACGAGGCCGACCCCCAGGCTGTGCTGTTCCTCAACGACTACAACGCCGAGGGCATCAACGAGAAGACCGACGCCTACTACGCCCTCGCACAGCGCATGCTCGCCGACGGCGCGCCGCTCGGAGGCTTCGGCGCCCAGGGCCACCTCAGCCTGCTGTACGGGTTCGACACCTCGATGCAGGCGAACTTCGAGCGCTTCGCCGCGCTCGGACTTCAGGTGGCGGTGACCGAGGCGGATGTCCGCATCCCGCTCCAGCCCGGTGAGACCGGTCCGACACCCGAGCAGGTCGCGGTCCAGGCCGAGCGCTACGACGCCATGCTGACGGCATGCCTCAATGTGACCGCCTGCACGTCCTTCACGGTGTGGGGCTTCCCGGACGCGAACTCCTGGGTGCCCGGCGTGTTCCCGGGTGAGGGCTGGGCGACGATCTTCGACGACGACTACTCCCCGAAGCCCGCTTTCACCGCCATGCTCCAGTCGCTGCGCGACGCGACTCCGGGCACCTCGCCGCGCCACGGCTGAACGAGTGCGACGGCGGCCGGCCGCAAGGCGGGCCGCCGTCGCCCCCAATCGAATGCCACCGAGCGCATCGTGGAATGATCCTCGAATGACGGATGATCTGCGAGACAGGTTGCGAGCAATTCCCAGCCTCACGGGCTCGGCGCCGGCGCTCGACATCGAAGCGCTGCGCCCGGATCCTGTTACACAGTTCGTGGATTGGCTGGATGCCGCTCTCTCGGCAAACGTGCTCGAACCGCACGCGATGACGCTGTCGACCGTCGACGCCGAGGGAATTCCCGACGCGAGGACATTGATCCTCAAGGACGCCGACGCTCGCGGGTGGGCGTTCGCGGGCAAGCGGTCGAGCCGGAGCGGTGCGCAGCTGACCGCGAACCCGGCTGCGGCCCTGACGTTCTGGTGGCAGCCGATCGTGCGTGGCGTGCGGGTGCGGGGCCATGTCGCTCCCGCGACGCGGGAAGAGAGCGAGGCGGATCTCCTCGCGCGGGGCGCTGCCGCGCGGGCGGATGTCGCTCCCGGCGACTGGACCCTGTGGCGATTGCAGCCCACTCGGGTCGAGTTCTGGCAGGGCTCCGTCGATCGGCGGCACACGCGCATCGTCTACCGGCCCAGCGACGGCGGCTGGTCGATGGAGATCTCCCACTCCGGCTCAGAACTCCCGCTCAGGTAGCGTCGAGCGATGAGTTCAGTCTCTGATCCGGTGGCAGGGTGGCGTACGGCCGCGCGGTGGTTGCTCATCGTGCTGCTCGCGGTCGCGGGAGCGTCGCATCTGACCTGGGGCAGGCGTGGCTACCGCATCGTCGTGCCGGATTGGTCGACTCGCGTCACGGGTCTCGACAAAGACGCGATCGTGGTGGGCTCGGGTGTGGCCGAGCTCATGCTGGCGGGTGCGGTCGCGACGATGCCGCGTGAGCGGAGCGTGGGCTGGCTCGTCGCCGCGTTCTTCGTCGCCGTCTTCCCGGGAAATGTCCACCAGTGGCGGACCGGTCGCCCGGCGCCGATGCTCCGCACCGACCGCGCGCGCTTCGTGCGTCTGCTCCTGCAGCCGGTGCTCATCGTCTGGGCTCTATGGGCGACGCGCTAGTCAGCTGCCGGACAGTCCGGTGAGGAACCCCCGCGACCCGCTGACTCCTCCCGAGTACAGTGGGGCTCGATGTCGTTCACCCGCCGCACGTTTCTCATCGGCGCCGGGACTGGGGTGTCAGTCCTGGTCCTCGCGGCCTGTACCGGCCCGGATCCGACACCCACGCCGACCCCGGCATCCCCCTCTCCTGAGCCCTCGAGTGCCGTCCCCGCGCCTGCGAAACTCTGGCGAAGCAACTGGGCGGGAGACCCCTTCGCGCGCGGCTCGGTCAGCTACGTTCCCGTCGGTTCCGATCCGGATGACCAGGCCGCGCTGCGGCTGCCGATCGGCGATCGGGTGTTCTTCGCGGGCGAAGCGGCCTCCGATGCTCCGGGCACGGTCAGTGGAGCCATCCACTCCGGTGCGGCGGCGGCTCGGCAGGTCATCGCGGTGTCGGATGCGGGGGAGCTCGTCGCCGTGGTGGGAGCAGGTGCAGCCGGAGCCGAGGCGGCGCGGCTGCTCAAGATCTTCGGAGCGGACGTGCTCGTGGTCGAGGCTCGCGATCGCATCGGCGGCCGCATCGACAGTCGTCCCGAGGGGGACGCCGGGTTCGTCGAACTCGGCGCGTGGAAGCTGGCGGCCGACGATGAGGCAGGCCTGATCGCCGATGTCGAGACCCGCCCCCTGGAAGGCACCCTCAGCGTGCCCACGGCGGATGGATTCGCGAGCGGGGGCGTCGCCGAGATCGGCACTGTCCAGGAGACCGTCGGTGCGGGGCTCGCGGTGTGGGCGAGCGAGCAGACGACGACGGATGTCGGGATGGCCACGAGCGTCCCCGATTCCGGGGCATCCGCCCAGGGCGGTGTCGTCGGCGACCTCCCGCCGGACGTGATGGAGGCGCTCTATCTCGAAGCGGCCCGGCTGGCATCCGGTGCCGAGCCGGCGGATATCTCCACCTGGTTTCCGCCGGCCGGAATCGGCGCAGCCTCCGTGCTCCCCGTGAGCGCGCTGTCTGCTGTCGTGGCGTCGAGACTCGAGGATGTCACGCTGGCGCTGGGGACGCCGGTGGTCGGCATCGCGTACGACGACGACCGAGCAAGCCTCCGGCTCGGCACGGGGGAGTCGCGCCGGGTGGATCGCGTGATCGTCACGGTGCCTCTGGGTGTGCTCAAGTCCGGGTCGATCGAGTTCGACCCGCCACTGCCGCTGTCGATGCGCAGCGCGATCAACTCCGTCGGGTTCGGTCAGGTCGAGCTCGTCCGTCTCGCTTTCGACGAGCCGTTCTGGACGACGGATGCTGTCGTCTGGAGCCTTGTCGGAACGGACGCCCCGATCACGACGTGGATCAACCTTCAGCCGCTGACCGGTGAGACGGCGCTGCTCGGAGTCGCCGCGGGAGACTCTGCGAGCACTCTCGCCGATCTCGATGACCAGGACCTGATCAGCGTGGTTCGCGAGACGCTGGCCCCGTTCGCCGGATAGGCGAGCTGGCCGAGCTGGCCGAGGTGCGCGTGCTGGTCGTGCTGGTCGCCGAAACCCCATCGCGCGAAGGTGCGGCGAGGAACAGAGAACCGACGATCGTGAACACGCCGAGCATGAACAGAGACAGTCCGGCGAACTCGAGCGGGCTGTCGATCTGAGCGGGATCGAGGAAGTAGTACGGATACCACCCCACGATCGCTCCCCGAATCATCGTCAGGACACCCCACACCACCGGATAGCCGACGATGACGAAGAGGACGCCGCGCGACACCCGGTGGCGCCGCGGAGAGAGCAGCCAGTCCGCCGCAGCGAAGACCGGGAGGATGAAATGCAGCGCGATGTCCGACCACGGCAGATCGATGCGGATGCCGCGGGMCCCGCTCTGCTGCACGATCAGCGCGAACAGGATCCCCGCGGTGGCGACGAAGGTCAGGACTGCGACGCGCGCGACATCCAGCCGGGGGTGATCAAGACCCGATCGAAGGGCGATCACTCCTCCGGCGACGGCGACCACCACGTAGGCGATATTGCTCTGAATCGTGAGGTAGCCCAGGAAGTCCACCGGCCCGACCCACGGGCTCGCCCGCACGTAGCGGGCGATCATGCAGACGACCACCGCGGCAGCGCAGGCGATGCGGCCCACCCCGAACGCAAGGCGCCGCGCGCGGTCACCCGTCATGCGCTGATGAGCCCGCGGTGCCGGCATCCGATGCAGGTCCCACCCCTCCAAGGGTAGGGCCCAGTGGGAATCTCCCGTCCGGAATGTCGGCGGACAGAAAGGTTCCGAAGTCCCTCTTGTGTGGTCAGACCACAAGCGTCATAATGGAGACATCAGGGACGGACAGACCAGTTCCGAACCCGGAGAAGCAAGGACGCGGACATCGCGTCCGCGCCCGGGAGGAGATCGAAATGTCCACGCCGATCGATGCACTCGTCGCCAACGCTCAGGGAGCGCTCGCCGAGTACGGATCGTTCACCCAGCAGGAGATCGACCACATCGTGCGCAAGGCGTCGGTGGCGGCTCTCAGCAAGCACGGCGACCTGGCCGTGATGGCCGTCGACGAGACGGGCCGCGGCCTGTTCGAAGACAAGGCCGTGAAGAACATGTTCGCGTGCGAGCACGTGACCCACTCGATCATCAACCAGAAGACGGTCGGCGTCATCTCCTATGACGAGATCACGGGCATCACCGAGATCGCCGACCCCGTCGGCGTCATCTGCGCGCTGACCCCGGTCACCAACCCGACCTCCACGGCGATCTTCAAGGCGCTGCTCGCGCTGAAGACCCGCAACCCGATCATCTTCGGCTTCCACCCGTCGGCCCAGAACTGCTCGGCCGAAGCCGCCCGCATCGTCCGCGATGCCGCCGTCGCCGCCGGAGCCCCCGAGCACTGCATCCAGTGGATCGAGGAGCCGTCGATGGAGGCATCCGGGGCTCTCATGAACCACCCCGGTGTCGCGCTCATCCTCGCCACCGGCGGCAATGCGATGGTCCGCGCCGCGTACTCGTGCGGCAAGCCCGCTCTGGGCGTCGGAGCCGGCAACGTCCCCGCCTTCATCGAGCGCACCGCCAACGTGGGTCGCGCCGTCAACGACGTCGTCCTGTCCAAGTCCTTCGACATGGGCATGGTGTGCGCGAGCGAGCAGGCCGTCATCCTCGACGCGCCGATCGCTGAGGAGGCGCTCGCCGAGTTCGAGCGTCTGCACGCCTACCGCGTGACACCCGCCGAGAAGCGGATGCTGGAAGAGTTCATCTTCGGAGTGACCGCCGAGGGCGCCAACTGCGCGCTCGCCAAGCTCAACGCGAAGGTCGTCGGCCAGTCGCCGGTGTGGATCGCCGAGCAGGCCGGCTTCACCGTGCCGGAGGACACCTCGATCCTGCTCGCGGATGTCGACAGCGTCGGCCCGCAGGAGCCCCTCACGCGCGAGAAGCTCGCCCCCGTGCTCGCCGTGCTGCGCGCCGCGACCCCCGCAGAGGGCATCGACCTCGCCCGCCAGATGGTCGAGTTCGACGGTCTCGGGCACTCCGGTGCGATCCACTCGAACGACCAGGAGGTCATCGCGAAGTTCGCGGAGGTCGTGCGCGCGGTGCGCATCATCGAGAACTCCCCGTCGGCGCTCGGCGGCATCGGCGACATCTACAACGCCTTCCTCCCGTCGCTCACCCTGGGCTGCGGCTCCTACGGTCACAACTCGGTCTCCAACAACGTCTCGGCGGTGAATCTCTTGAACGTCAAGCGCGTGGGTCGCCGCAACAACAACATGCAGTGGTTCAAGATCCCGGCGAAGACCTACTTCGAGCCGAACGCTGTCCGCTACCTCGCCGACATGCGGGGGGTCGAGCGCGTCACCATCGTGACGGACGAGACCATGAGCAAGCTGGGCTACGTCGACAAGATCGTGGACGTGCTGAACCGTCGCGAGAACCGCGTCCAGCTGCAGGTCATCAACACGGTCCGACCTGAGCCGAAGGTCTCGGAGGTCAAGGCCGGCGCCGAGCTGATGCGACAGTTCAAGCCCGACACGATCATCGCGCTCGGCGGCGGCTCGCCGATGGATGCCTCGAAAGTGATGTGGCTGCTCTACGAGAACCCCGAGGTGGAGTTCTCCGACATGCGCGAGAAGTTCTTCGATGTCCGCAAGCGCGCGTTCACCTTCCCGGAGCTCGGCAAGCTGGCCAAGCTCGTCTGCATCCCGACGACGTCGGGCACGGGCTCCGAGATGACGCCGTTCGCGGTGATCACCGACGACGAGACGGGCATGAAGTACCCGCTCGCCGACTACGCGCTGACCCCGTCGGTCGCGATCATCGACCCCGTCCTGACCAGGGTTCTTCCGGGCTTCCTGGTCGCCGACGCCGGTTTCGACGCGCTGACCCACGCGACCGAGGCGTACGTGTCGGTCTACGCGAACGACTACACCGATGGTCTGTGCCTGCACGCGATCAAGCTCATCTTCGAGAACATCGAGCGCAGCGCGAAGGCACTGCCCAATTCGACGGATGCTGCAGACATCAAGGCCCGCGAGAAGATGCACAACGCGGCATCCATCTCGGGCATGGCGTTCGGCAACGCGTTCCTCGGAATCGTGCACGCGATGGCTCACGTGACCGGTGCGACCTACCACCTGGTCCACGGGCGCACGAACGCGGTCTACCTGCCGCACGTGATCCGCTACAACGGCAAGGTTCCGACCAAGCTCACCAGCTGGCCCAAGTACGAGCGCTACGTCGCCCCCGAGCGCTTCCAGGAGATCGCCCGTCACCTGGGCCTCCCGGCTGCGACCCCGGAGGAGGGCGTGGAGAGCTACGCCCGTGCCGTCGAGGAGCTGCGCGACAAGGTCGGCATCCGGCGGTCGTTCCAGGCCCAGGGCGTCGACGAGGCGCAGTTCATCTCGAGCCTTCACGAGCTCGCGATGGCCGCCTACGGCGACCAGTGCGCGCCCGCCAACCCGCGGATGCCGATGATCGCCGACATGAAGACGCTCATGGAGGCGGCCTACTACGGCACCTCGTTCGAGGAGGTCCGGGCACACCGGGGAGCCGCTGCCAAGGCCGCGGACTCCACGACGACCGCCCCTCGCGCCACGGCAGCGCCGGCGCCCGCCGCGGTCGCCGCGAAGCCGGTCGCCGGCGCCGTCAAGGCGCCCAAGGCTGCGGCGAAGCGCAGCGTTAAGGCACCGAAGGTCGCCTGACACCTCGCGCCCTGCCCCGTCCCCGCCTCGCGGGGGCGGGGCATTGCTGTGCCCGGCCGTGCCCACAAAGGGGCCGGCGGCACCGGGTCAGCTCGCCAGTTTCGCCTTCACATAGCCGACGATCGCGTTGGCGTGGCCGTGACCCATGCCGTACTCCGACTTGAGCTGATTCACGACCTCCATGTGCGTGTGGTCGTCGAGCCCGTCGGCGGCGATGTCGAGCCAGTCCTGAATCGGGCGGCCGTAGTTCTTCTCGATGCTCGGGAAGTACGACGCCGGGCCTTTGACCTTCTCGTCTGAGGGAGGTGGGGGAGTCACGCGATGTTCCGACATGGTCGCGATGCTAGCGAGGCGTGACGACAAGCGGTGACGGAATCGCGACTTCCGTCGGCCCCGGCTTGCGGCATACCCCTGCTCGACCCACGATGGACGGGTGGGGCAGTCTCGACGGACCGCGTGGATCGCGGTGATCGCCGTCGTCGTGCTCGTGATGGGGCTCGGCGTGTGGTGGTTCGCACGCGCGCCCGAGCCGACAGCATCCGCTCCGTCTCCCTCCCCGACCCGGACGATGACACCGACCCCCAGCCCCACGCCCATTCCCACACCGACCCCCACACCCACGACCCCGCCGGGATTTCCCGCCAACACCACGGCATACGGCCTCGACCCGCTGCCGACGTCCGAGGTCTTCTCGGTCAATCCGGCTGTGGCGGTCGACGACCAGCCGTATGCCGCCTTCACCGGCGAAGCGGCGACGCCCCGCGACTGGGCAGCACCGGTCTTCGCCGACCCGCTGGGTCAGCCCGTATCCAAGGTCCTCCGCGAGTACGTCTTCGGCGGGACGACCGTGCCCGTCGTCGAGCGGCAGGAGAACTGGGTCAAGGTGCTGCTCGCCGGTCGCCAGGCCGTGCCGTCGCAGGGAAATCCCGCCCAGGTGACGGGCTGGGTCAGGGCTCAGGATGTCGAGCTCACCCCGCTGGACTCCATCGTCGAGGTGAGCATCTCGGGCCACTTCATCGACATCTGGCACGGAGGCACGTCCGAGCGCGTCTCGACCGACTTCGCCTGGGGGACGGGCGCCACGCCGACCCCGGTGGGCCGCGCCTTCGTCATGCTCGTGCGCCCTGACCCGTCACTCGGGTACACCCGCGGGCATCCGATCGTCTACCTCTCCGTGCAGTCGCCGACTCTCGATGGCTTCGCCGGATCGAGTGTCGCGGTGACGGCGTTCCACTATCACGACGCGCATTCGGGGCAGATCTCTAACGGATGCCTGCGCCTCGACGCCGCGGCGATCGATCGGCTCGCGCAGCTTCCCGTCGGCACCCCTGTCTTCATCCGCGCCTGATCCGGTCGCTCATGTCGGCCGCAGGGGCCAGGATGGAACGCACCCCCCGCATTCTTGAAGGAGCTCTCCATGCATCAGCGCCCCCTCGGCCGCACCGGTCGACAGGTCTCGGCGATCGGCCTCGGAACCTGGCAGCTCGGCGCCGACTGGGGCGACGTCAGCGAGAGTGATGCGCGGGCAGTGCTGGCAGCATCCGCTGATCGCGGTGTCACCCTCTTCGACACCGCCGATGTCTACGGCGACGGGCGCAGCGAGTCGATCATCGGCGGGTTCCTCGCCGAGCGCCCCGGGCACGACATCGTCGTCGCGACCAAGATGGGCCGGCGCCTCCCGCAGGAGCATGCCAACTACTCGCCCGAGCACTTCCGCGCGTGGACCGATCGGTCCCGTGCCAACCTGGGCGTCGACACGCTCGACCTTGTGCAGCTGCACTGCCCGCCGACCTCGGTCATCGAGTCGGATGCGACCTACGACGCGCTCGACGCCCTCGTCGACGACGGCACGATCAGCGCGTACGGCGTCTCGGTCGAGACGACCGCCCAGGCGCTCGCCGCCATCTCGCGGCCGAACGTCACGAACGTGCAGATCATCCTCAACCCGTTCCGGCTCAAGCCGCTCGACGCCGTGCTCCCCGCCGCCGAGAAGGCGGGTGTCTCGATCTTCGCGCGCGTCCCRCTCGCGTCGGGGCTGCTGTCGGGCAAGTACACGGCATTCACCGAATTCGCCCCGAATGACCACCGCGCGTACAACCGCCACGGCGAGGCGTTCGACCGCGGCGAGACGTTCTYGGGCGTCGACTACGAAGTCGGGCTGGCTGCTGCCGCCGAACTCGCCGCAGCACTCCCCGAAGGCGTCTCGCTGCCGGCGGCGAGCCTCGCGTGGATCGCCTCACTTCCTGGCGTGACGTCGGTCATCCCCGGTGCCCGCAACGTCGCGCAGGCGCAGTCCAACGCCGAGGCCGCGACGCTGCTCGCCGGCGAGGCGTTCGACCTCGCCGCCTTCGACGCGGTGGTGCGGGACGTGTACGACCGCCGTCTGCGCGAGGCGATCCACCCGCTCTGGTGAGTTCAGCCGGCGTCGAGCGCGCCGGAAGACCAGGGGAGTGAGAGGTCCCAGCCGTTCAACGTCGCGAGGGTCACCACCCCGGCCAGGAACAGGACGTTGACGACCACGGTGAGCCAGAACGCTCTGCGGAACGACCGCTTGCGCGTCTTGTGCCGCAAGAGCTGCTGGGCGACGACGGCCCCGGGCCAGCCTCCGAGCAGGCCCAGCGTGAGGAGTGTCCGCTCCGAGGTTCGGCGGTCATCGCGTCGGGCCGCGCGCTTGTCGATCGCGTAGGCAAAGAACGTCAGCACGCTGAGCACCGCGTAGAGGGCCGGGATCCACCAGGGGAGCGAGAGCACGAGGTACGCGACCAGGAACGCACCGGCGAACACCGCGAGCGTGATCCAGCTGAGCGCGGCGGGCAACGGGCGTGAGAGATCGCGGCTCGGGGCTGCGGCGGTGTCACCGGGGCGAGGAGGCATGCGCCTGATGATAGGGCGCTCGCACCCGGCCCCGTGCACGTCCGGGGGTCATTGCCTCGATATGACGGATGCCCCGACCCGGCGTTTCCGCCGAGCCGGGGCATCCGTCACCATTCGAGCAGGCTCAGCCGCCGAAGTCCACGATGAACTGCGGGCTGCCGGAGCTCGGGGCGTCGGCCGTGCCGCCCACCCCGTTCACGACATGCTCGATCGTCCCGGCCGACAGGTTGACCGTCATGATGTGGTGCAGCCGCACGCCCGGGGTCTCGGGAACCGAGAACCCGTTCGCCGTGATGATCGAGGGGTTGTTCTGGTTGAAGACGTACACACCCGCACCCTCGAGCGTGTGCGTCGTGACACCGGCGTCCACGACATAGCCGGGGTAGCCGAGCGTGCCGTCCGGCTGCTGCCAGTCCGCCTGGGTCGGCGGGTCGTACGGCAGCTCGTTCTGGTAGAGGATGACGTGCCCGTTCTCGCCCCTCCAGAGCGTGTTGTACTGCTGGAAGTGCTCCACGAACAGTCCCGTCGCGGTGACGTTGTCGCCGTTCACGATGACGCCGTTGGTGCCGGTGTTGGTCTTCCACCGGTCGGTGTCGCCGTTCACGCCTGCGGTGAAGCCCTCGAGACCGTGGTCTGCGCGCCACACCCAGATGTGGTCGATGAGCACGTTGTCGGAGTTGACCTCGAGTGCCGTCGTCGCCTTGCCGATGTGCGGACCGCCCACCCGGAAGTACACGTCGTTGAGCGTGACCGGGTTGGACGCATCCGCCTTGTTCACGTGTCCGTTGCCGTTCGCCTTGCCGATCCGCATGAGGGCCGGCGAGAGCGTCGTGCCCGCGTCGATCGTCACGCCCGCGATGACAGCGCCCGCGACATCCTTGACCTCCACCGGCACGGCGCCGCCGACCGCGGTGAGCGTCGCGTGACCGAGGCCGAGCACGACAGTGTCGGGGCGCTTGATCTCGATCGTGCGGTCGACGTCATACATGCCCGGCGTGAGGATCAGGTTCTTCCCGCGCGCGAGATTGCTGTTGATCTCCTGCGCCGAGTCGCCCGGCTTGGCGATGTAGAACTCCGAGATCGGGATGCTGCGCCCCTCCGTCTCGCCGTCGGCCCATGAAGTGCCGCGCGATTCCGTCTGCACCGCAGGTACGCGCACCGAGTACGCGCCCGCCTCGTCGACGTAAAGGTAGGGCTTCTCGCGGCTGATCGGTGTCGTGGCGACCGTTGTGTACGGCTGCGCCGGGAAGCTCGAATCATCCGGTGCGCCGATGACGCCCGCGAACACCTGGTTCCACACGCCGTTGGTCCAGGTGCTGACCTCGCTGTTGCGGGTGAGCCACTGCTGCTGCGAGCCGTTGATGGTCGTGGGCAGCTTCGAGTCGGCGATGAACCCGCCGCTCGCATACTGCGGGCCGGCCGTGCAGTAGTCCATCAGCGACAGGTTTCCACCTGAGACGTCGAGGCGACGCAGCGAGACCGCCTGCGACACCGCCCAGAAGTTCGCGCCCGTGCGGCAGCCGCGGTCAGGTGTGCTGATGTGCAGGCTGAGGTTGCCGAGGGTGCGCCAGAAGTTCGTGAGCGCGATGCAGTTCGTGCCCCCGGCGCCGACGCAGCGGTTGTAGACCTCGATGGCGCCCGTGATGGTGACATCATCCGGCGACGCGCCCAGGCCTGCCACCTCGGTGTAGTACCCGACCTCGAACTGCAGGGGAGTGACGGCGTCGCCATAGTCACCGGGCAGGAAGTACACAGCGTGCCGAGCCGACGACATCTCGGCATCGCGCTGCTCATCGGCGAGGTCGTCGAGCGTCTCCTGGATCTGATCGAGGGGAGTATCGGGGCTGAAGACCGTGACGTTCGGACCGAAATCCGGATGCTTCGGGTCGACCACCTGCGGTGGTGCGGCGCTCGCCGGGGCAGCGACCAGCGCACCGGCGATCAAGGCGGTTCCGGCGCATACCGACGCGATGACGCGCGTCCGGTGCCGCGCGCGGCTCCGTGGCTCAGCAAGGGGGTTCATGCGGATGAGTTCCTCTCCGTTGAGGGGCGCGGCGGGTGCCGCACATGATTACTTACCGCACTGTAACCAAATTGGGTGAGTGAATACAAGAGTTGAAGTCATGACGTCTGAGGCTCTATGGAGCGCCCCCACCCGACGACGATTGCGCATCGGAAAGGGTCGCCGGCACAGCGAAAGGGCGCCGCACCCCGAAGGATGCGGCGCCCCTGTTCAGACGCGAAGTCGAACTCAGCGGTCGGCGAGTGCCTTGCCGTGCACGATGAGCGCGTAGATCACGAGGATGTCGAGCGCGATCACCGTCAGCGCCCACCAGGGCGAGACGGGCAGCGTGGCCAGCTGGCTCACGGCGTTGACCGAGACCAGCACGACCGCGGTGATGCGGGCCCAGCTCGCGCCGCGGAGCACGAAGACACCGACGAGGACCATCGCGAGGCCGAGGATCAGGTGCCACCAGCCCCAGCCGGTGACGTCGACCAGCCACAGGCTGCCTTCCGTGGTCAGGAAGTAGGCGCTGGACGGGCCGATGAGAGCGGCGAGTCCGAAGAGAGCGTCGAAGACGCCGGCGATGATCAGGACGATGCCGCCGAATACGGCCCAGCCGACCCAGCCGGACTGCTTCTGGGTGTCGGACATATCGAACCCCTTTCCGAGGTGATTGATACAGCCCGCAGAACCGCGGGATCCACGGGCAGACCGAGTGGCATGCCCTTCAGACTTGATGTTCCCGCGATCCAGATTGCGAGCGTGTGACGGCGCGCCGCCGTTCACCCGACTCGGGTGACGAACGTCGGGTGAACGGTCACCTGACCTGACCGCGCGTTTCCCGAAGTCTCGATTACCCTGATCGGGATGCCGGCACCTCGAACTGCTCCCGCCCCCCGCTTGAAGCCGTGGTCGATGGTGGTCGGGCTGGGCCTGGTGAGCCTGGCGATCGACATGGTCGCCGACGGTGCGGCATCCGTCAGCGGTGCCCTGCTCGAGCAGCTCGGCGCGACCGCGCTGCTCGTGGGACTCGTCACGGGCGGTGCACAGGCGCTCGCCCTGGTGCTGCGGCTCCTCACGGGGCCCTGGGCTGACCGCACCGGCGCGTATTGGGGCTTCACGATCTTCGGATACGCCCTCACCGCGGTGTCGGTGCCGCTGCTCGCGTTCACTCCGCTTCTCGGCGCGGCGGGTCTCGCCGTCGCAAGTGCGCTGCTCCTCGTCGAGCGCACGGGCAAGGCGATCCGGTCGCCTTCCAAGACGGTTCTCCTCGCAGATGCCGCGGGCGCCGTGGGGCTCGGCAAGGGGTTCGGCGTGCACAAGGCGCTGGACCAGATCGGCGCCTTCACGGGCCCGCTCCTGGTGGMAGCCGTGGCCGCGATCACGGGATCGCTGTCGCCGGCCTTCCTCGTGCTCATCGTCCCGGCCGTAGTCGCGATGATCCTCCTGTTCTGGCTCCGGGCAAAGGTTCCCGATCCGAGCATGTACCGCGATGAGAAGCCCGTCGCTGAGGTGGGGGAGGGCGCGGGGGCGGCAGTTCTCGAGACGCCGATGGATCCCGATGCGGTCGAACCTGGCGAGGCACCGGCATCCGTCCCTGCTGCATCTGCGGATTCACCGGCGACCTTCCGCACGTTCATGCTCTTCTCGCTCTTCGCCGGGCTCACGACCTTCGGGCTGCTCAGCTACGGGATCGTGTCGTTCCACCTGGTCGATGCCGAGCTCGTACCGGTCGCCGCCGTCCCGTTGGTGTACGCGCTCGGCATGGCGGCGGCAGCGCTGTCGGCGCTCGCGACGGGCTGGGGCTATGACCGGTGGGGGCAGCGCGTGCTGTATGCCGTTCCGGTTATGACCGTCTTCGTGCCCGGTCTCTCGCTCGGCCCGACGCTCGGCTTCGTCCTCGCGGGCGTGGTGGTGTGGGGTGCCGCCACCGGGGTGCAGGACTCCACCGTCAAAGCTCTCGTCGCCGACCTGGTCCCCGGTCGCCGCCGCGGTTCGGCCTATGGCTGGTTCGCCGTGTTCCAGGGCGTCGGTGCACTCGCGGGTGCGGTCGTGGCCGGCGCGCTGTACGCGAATGTGCCGCTGCTCATCGCTCTCGTGGCGGTGCTTCAGGTCGCGGCGCTGGTGCTGCTCGCGATCGTGCTGCGCCGGCGGCGCCAGACGCGCGCGGCACGCTGAGCCACCGCGCCGAGCACAATCCTGGTCGCTAGGGGATCAGGACGACGATGTTTCCGAGCGTCTCGTGCCCGAACTCCTCGAACGCCTGACCGACTCCGTCGAACGGATGCTCCCGGTCGACGATGACGCGCAGCGCGCCTGAGTCGACCAGATCGACGAGCGCCTGCAGCGCCTCCGCGCTGGGGTAGGCGGCGATCGGCGCGAACTGCAGCCGCTCGGCATCAGGGAACATGTCGGGGGAGTAGAGGATCGGCGAGATGAACAGGCCGCCGTCCTTCACGAGCGGCGCGATCTCGGACGGGTCGCCCTTCAGGTGTACGGCGACGTCGACGCCGTCCGGGGCGACGTCATGGACGGATGCCGCAAGCTCCGCGTAGTCGACCGCGTGCGCCGCACCGAGCTCGCTGAGCAGCTCGCGCCCCTCGGGTGTGCGCCCGGTGGCGATCACCTCCGCTCCCGCCGCCGATGCGAGCTGCGTGAGCAGGGTTCCCACTCCGCCGGTCGCGCCCACGATGAGCACCTTCTTCCCTGCCGGCTCACTGATCGTGGCGAGGCACGCGAGCGCGGTCGACCCCGTGTGGGCCAGCGAGGCCGCCTCCGCGTCCGTCAGGATCTCGGGCGCCACGATCAGGCCGCCGGCGACGAAGGCCGTCGTGTATTCGGCGAAGGCCCCTTCGCGCAGGAACGGCTTCGAGACCACTCCGAGCACGCGGTCACCCACGGCGATCGTGTCGACGCCGTCTCCGACAGCATCCACGATTCCCGCGAACTCCCGCCCAAGCACGACCGGATACCGGTACTCGAAGAACCCCGCCATCCACCCGGCTGCGACGGCGATGTCGAATCCGTTGATCGAGGCCGCACTGACCCGGATCCTGGCCTCGCCCGGCTCAGCTTCCGGAATATCGAGGTCGACGTGTGCCGGCTGTTCCCCCTGCGCGGCGACTGCATATGCCTTCATGGCATGCCTGACTCTCTGCGCGCCCGTCCACGGCGGGTTCCGCGGGGTGAGGAGGCGCTCACGCCCGGTATAGACCCGCCGAGCCGGTGCCGCAAGAGGGCGTGCTTTCCCTCGACCGGGCGCCTTTCGCGCTCGCCGTGACCGCCACGCCGGTAACCTCATCCGCATGATCGTGCAGTTCGACGGCGAGATCTACCGATGGGATGCCCGGCTCACCGACTCCTGGTACTTCACGGCCCTGCCAGCCGAGCTGAGCGCCCAGATTCGCGAGATCCCTCGCCCGCAACGCGGCTTCGGTTCTGTGCGTGTGCTCGCCCGGGTCGGGGGCTCCGAGTGGCGGACGTCGATCTTCCCCGACTCGGCCCAGGGTGCCTACGTTCTTCCCCTGAAGAAGGCGATTCGGGATGCCGAGGCCCTCGTCGACGGAGGTTCAGTGCTCGTTCGGCTCGAGATTCTCGACGGGTAGAACTCGGTCCTGACCTGGGTGAAACCCGGTCTCGGCTCGGCGCCGTTGCCTGATCGTGATGATTCCACCTTGACGTTTGATGAGAATGCTCTCATGCTTGCTGGCGGGAGGGGATTCGCGCTTCGCGTGTATCTCATGACCCAGCTCTGCTGGGATACGTAACTTGGGGATCACTTGGGGCCGGCTGCTTCGTGCGCCGGAATTATGCGTGACTGGGGTTGTCGAGACCGTGTTGGTTCCAACCGGTCAATGCAGAGCTGTGCAAATTCGTCCTCAAATAAGGAGATACGCACGTGCGTGCAACCATTCAGAACTATCGCGAGGCCGCAGAGGCGCGCCGCGAAGAAGAAGGCAACGACAAAGGGTTCTCGCTGATCGAGCTCATCATCGTCGTGGTTATCCTCGGCATCCTGGCAGCGATCGCAATCCCGATCTTCTCCAACATCCAGGACCAGGCCCGCCTCAACGCAGTTAAGTCGGCGGCAGCAAATGCGGCTACCCAGTGGTCCAGCGGACTCGCGGCAAACCCGACCGTCGTTAAGGCCTACACCACGGGGGACGCGACGCTTGTGGTTTCCGGACAGCCCGCCACCACTGACACGATCGAAAGTGTCTGCGCGTCGGCCTACAGCACAAAAATCACCGCGGGTGTCGGTAGCTCGACCACTCCGTTCAAATCCGGCCCAGGCTGCTAATCGCCTGATCTGTTCGTGCGGCTGGGAAGCTTCGGCAACCCAGCCGCACTTACTCAATCCTGGGGGATCCCGTGCGTCGAGCGTATGACGAGGGCTTCGGCCTGGTCGAGGTCATCATCGCGATGCTCCTGCTCGGCGTGGTCGCCGTCGCGATTCTCCCCGCGCTCTGGCAGGGCATGCAGTACTCCGCCCAACAATCTTCCGTCGCCACAGCAACTCGTCACCTCAACTCGCTCATCGAGAAGGTCCGAGATGACCCGACCTGCGCCAGACTGCAGAGTCTCGACGATGCTGCCAACGTCACGGCTGATGGCCGCGGTGGCACTCTGACACCTCGCTTCAATCCAACGGGCAACCCCGCATGCCCCACCGCTACAACTGGCGGAACCGTGACTTTCACCCTCGAGATCGTGGGCCAGAGCAACGTCATCCAAGCCAGCACACGAGCGATCGTCTACCTTCCATGAGCATTTCCCCTTGCCGTAGGGCCTCCGACGACGGGCTCGGGCTGATCGAACTCGTCGTTGCGATCGTCGTGAGTGGGATCATCTTGCTGGCAATTGCGTCCATTTTCGTGAACTCTTGGAAGACCCAGGAAGAAGTCTTGAGCGTCTCGCAATCGACGAACCGCGGACAGTTGGTCGGCGCCATGATCGAGCGCTCCGTCCGCAATGCGCGCTTCGTCGACGTCAGCCCCGATGGCCGCCGGTTGCGCGTGCTGACCTCGCTCGGCGGAGGCCTCAAGTGCCAGGGCTTCGCGGTCGTCGGCGGCGCGGTCAACGTCTCGGCGAACTCCTCCACGCTGCCGACGACGTGGCCCGCATGGGCCCCGCCCATCAGCCCCACGAACTCCGCACCGTACTTCTCCCAGTCGGTTGACGGTGTCGTCACTTATCGACTCGACCTTGACACCGACTCGGCGCCGGTGCGCATCTCGGGCACGGTCATACCGAGGTCTGCGCTCCTTTTAACGAATGGTGGATGCTGGTGATCGCTCAACTGAGGCAGCGTCTCCGCGCACACGCGGGCGATGAGAACGGCGCGATTTTGGTGACTGTAATCGTGGTGATGTTCGTCGGCTTCATCGTGGCCTCGACGATCGCGGCGTCCGTAATCTTCACGATTCGTTCGAACGACGGCAACAAAGACCGAACGGACGCGTTCATCGCGGCGGAGTCCGGTCGAGACGTCGCTGTAGCAGCGGTCAAGGCCGGCTGCTCGCCCGCGAGTACAACGCTCACTGGAGCGAACCCGATGTACAGCACGACCATCTATTCGACTGCCGGAACCCAGCCCAGCTCAGCGACAGACGCTGGCGTCGCCGTCGGCTGCCCTTCCGCCACCACGAAGTACGTGGTGCTTCGTTCCACGGGCACGGGACCGGACGGCTCGAGCGTCACTATCGACTCCGTGTATCCATGGGCGGTCACGTACTCGAACGTGCCGGGTGGTGTCGTCACCTACTTCTCGGGCAGTGTCTCGCAGAGCGTCTCGCACTATACCGGCGACCTTGTGCTGCGCAACGGTAACTGGACCTGTCCGAATGGCGGCACGCTCACCGGCGACCTCTACGTGCTCAGCGGCACCGTCACCCTCAGCACGGGGTGTGTCATCAACGGCGACATCTACGCGAACGGCAACGTCGCGAGCACCTCGCAGGACTGGCATGTCAAGGCACGCGGGACGATCAGTGCCGGAAACGTCACCACGAACGGAACGGTCTCGTTGGACTCGAACGGCGGGGCCAGCATTGCTGGGTTGATCTCAGCGAAGGGTCAGATCAAGCTGAATCAGACAGGCGTCGGTACCGCCACCGTCGGCGGCACGGTCACATCCACTCTCGGGGCCGCGGGCACAATCGTGGATGTGGCTGCCGACACAGGGTCGCCGGGTTGGATCACCGGAGCAGTCACAGCGGCCGCCGGTGCGCTGCCGGTGTTCGACCCGACGCTCGACTGGCTGAAGGCCGCGACGAAATGGATCGACCTCGACGGAGKCTCGGGCTGGGGCACGCCGACGCCCACGAGCTGCAGCGACCTGCAGAACGAGAATTCGCTGACGGCTATCGTGAAGCCGCTGCTCGGCGCCGGAACGACTCCGCTCGTCCTGAACTACAGCTCCTGCAACAAGGATGTGAAGCTGGACTTAACCGGTTCGGTTCCTGTTACACGCGATGTTGTGGTCATCGCGCCCAAGGATCAGCTCCTGGACGTCACGCTCGGAGGCTTGACGACCTCGACGACGACGGGGTACCAGCTCATGTTCGTCCACTCGGACGGCAACCGCGACGACACGGACGCCGCCGGTGACCCGAAGCCGACCTGCGGAAGTACGGRAACCCGTAATACCGAGGACCGCTTCGGAACGACCGKATCGATCGCGTCGAACATCAACGTGATGATCTACTCGCCCTGCGGACTCAATGGAACCGTCACTGCGAGCTTCTCGGGCCAGCTTTATGCGGACGACACCACCAACTTCCACTCGGGCTCGTCCTACACGTGCAAGCCGATGAGTTGGGGCACGGCGCTGCCCAACCTCGGTTGTGCGATCAAGGGCCCCGGAAGCGTCATCGACTCCACCACCCTCGTCTACAGTCTCGACGAACTCGTCTACCAGACCGAGAAGTAATGCGCATGCCTCTCGTGATCCCCTTCGTCGTCGCTGTCTCCGGCATACTCGGCCTTCTCATCGGGTCGTTCCTCAATGTCGTGGCCGTGCGGGTGCCCGCAGGAGCGTCCCTCATGCGCGAGAGTCGCTGCCCGCGGTGCGATGCCGCCATCAAGCCGTGGCACAACGTTCCCGTGCTCGGGTGGCTCGCGCTCCGCGGGCGCTGCGCATCATGCAGCCAGCCGATCTCGGGTCGGTACCCCATCGTCGAGGCGATCACTGGCGCGCTCTTCGCGCTCGTCGCCTGGCTCATACTCGCCACCAGCACGACGCCCCTCCCGGCGACTCTTGTCGTGCTGGTGGCGTTCCTCTACTTCGCCGCGATCAGCGTCGTGCTGACGGTCATCGACCTCGACACGCACCGGCTGCCAAACGCAATCGTGCTGCCGAGTTATGTGGTTGCCGCTGTGCTCTTCACGACCGCGTGCGTGCTCGGCGTGGACTGGAGCCACCTGCTCGGCGCCGCCATCGGCATGGCGGTCCTCTACGGGTTCTACTTCGTCATCCGCCTCTTGCGGCCGGACGGCATGGGAGGGGGTGACGTCAAGCTCGCGGGGATCGTCGGAATCTACCTCGGCTGGCTCGGCTGGGGCGCACTCGCCGTCGGAGCATTTGCGGCCTTCGTGCTGGGCGGAATCTTCGGTCTCGCGCTGATCGCTGCGAAGAGAGCCCGCCGCCGCACAGCGATCCCCTTCGGCCCGTGGATGATCGCGGGCGCCTGGGTGGGCATTGTTTTTGGGCAGGCGCTCGGCGCCTGGTATATGAGTCTGCTCGCGGTCTGAGCAGGCGGGGGAGGGATACGACATGGCATCGACCTTGGTCGGGCTCGAGATCACAGAAGAGTGCGTGCGCGCCGTCGAGGTGAAGCGCGGGCGAACGCCGGTGCTCCTCGCGGCGGGAGAAGTAGCGCTTCCGAAGGAGGCCGCGCGCGACTCCGAGGTGATCGACCGCGACGTCGTCGCGATGGCGGTGCGGCAGCTGTGGGCGACGGCCGGCATCAAAGGTCGAGAGGTGACGCTTGGAGTCGGCAGCCGCCGCATCCTGGTGCGCGAGTACACGACCCAGGCGATGGCGCCGGCGATGCTCAAGCAGGCGCTGCCTTACCAGGTGCAGGATCTGCTGCCCGTGCCCGCGAACCAAGCCGTGCTCGACTTCTATCCCCTCGGGCAAGAGGGTGATCAGCTCTCAGGGCTGCTCGTCGCTGCCGTGGCCGAAACGATCGAGCAGCTCGTCGAGACCACCAACCGTGCGAAGCTCACCACGCAGGCCGTGGACCTCGTGCCCTTCGGACTCGCGCGGGTCGCGAAGCGCATCGCCGTGCCGGGCGACACCGTCGCGATGATCCATATCGGCGACCACACCACACATGTCGTCATCGTGACCGACGGCATCCCCCACTTCGTCCGGATGATCCCCGTTGATGTGCCGACGGCTGCCACGCGGCGAAGCGATGAGGCGCTTCTCGCCGCATCCGAAGTCGCGGTCGAGGAGCTCGCGTACGAGACCGTTCCGCCGATGCCGTCGAGCATCACGCGCACCCGTGCGAACATCCGCACGGGCGGCGCGGTCGATCCCGCCATCGGCGACCTCATCACTCGCATCCGCAGCACGATCTCGTTCTTCGCCGGTCGGGAGCACTCCCCGCGCATCACGACGGCGTGCGTGAGCGGTGGGGGCTATCTCGCCCACGGCGTCGCAGACGCGCTCGCGAAGGCTTTCGACATTCCAATCCGTCCGGTGCAGGTATCCGACGTCGTCAAGATCAAAACAGGCGTCTCCCTGTCGGATGAACTCGCCTTCAACGGCGTGAGCACCCTCGGAATCCTGCTCGGAGAGGCGAACTGATGTCGAGCACAGCTCCCGCGTTCCCGCTCGCCGGTGTTCCCCGCGTCAATCTCATGCCGCCGCTCGAGATTGAGCGGCGCAGGCGAGGATCGCTCGTACGTGTCTGGGCATGGATCGTTCTGGCGGCGATGCTTGTGGCGGCCCTCGTCATCGCAGGCGCCTTCGCGCTCAAGTTCGCGGCTGACCAGGCACTCGTCGCAGAGCAAGCTGAGACCAATGTCCTCCTCAGCGAGCTTTCGAGCCTCTCGCCGGTCAGCAGCGCTCTTGCGACGGAACGCGAGCTCACCGAGTTCCGCGCCGATGCGATGGGGGCGGACTTCGCGTGGGCGCCGGTGGTGGCGGCTGTGGCTAGCGCACTGCCGGCCGATGTGCGGCTCACGGGATTCGATCTCACTGCGGGCGGTATCCCGCAGGCGGACGACCCGACGACCGAGGTCGGGCTCACAGGCACGATGACCCTCGAGAGCCCCAACCCGATCGACTTGCCCGCCACAATTCGTCAGCTGCGCGGGGTCGCGGCGGTCGATTCCGTCGACGGTCGCTCATTGCTGACCGGTTCGCAAAATGTCGGCACGTACAGCTACCAACTCGACATCGTGTTCGATCAGTCGATCTACTCCGGTGAGTACGACCTGGCGGAAGGAGGCGAGTGATGTCCCGCTCGATCATCAACGTCCTCGGTGTCCTCGCCACACTGGGCGTCCTCGCGCTCGGCATCCTGCTGGTCGCGATGCCGCTCGGCTTCCAGGCACTCGAGGTCTTCGGTCAGACCGCGGCCGTCGTCAGCACGAATGCCTCTTTTCAAGCGCAGATCGACACGCTCGGTGAAGAGGAGGACCGCCTCGGCGAGACTCAGGCGTCGGTCGTCGACCTTCAGACGCAGATCACGCCGCAGAACCAGCTCGACGATGTGTTCGAGGTGATCGCTACGGCGGCGGAGACGGCGGGGGTCACGATAACCTCCGTGACGGCAGGCGACCCAGTGGCTTTCGTTGAGCGGACCTCCGCAACGGCGATTGACGAGGTCGCGGGCGGTGCGGAGCAGCCGGCGGCGCCGACGGCGGACGCCACGCCGACGGACGCCACCGCGGGTGCCGCGAACACGGATACCGCTGCCCCCGCGGATTCAGCCCCGCTATCGACCGGCCGCACGCAGGTCGACTTCGCCATCGCCGTGACGGCGAGCGACCTGGATCAGGTGACAGCCTTTCTCGACGCCCTGCGAGCCGGACCTCGGCTGCTCGGGCAGGTGCAGACCACGGTGACGCAGACCGGAACGGGTTTCGACGTGGCGGTCACGGGGCTGACCTTCGTGCTCACCGAGGAAGGCTGACATGAGTACTTCGGCACTAGACGGACTGCTCGCGGTTGCCGCGCGGTACGACGCATCCGATGTCCATCTGACCGCGGATGCCGCCCCTCTTATGCGTTCCGACGGGGACCTCGTCGGTATCCCGGGCTACACCGATCCCCTTTCCGCACTGTGGGTCGAGTCGGCCGCCTTCGGTCTCATGGGTCCGGGACAGCGTGACGAGTTCGAAGAGCGCCACGAGGTCGACCTCGCGCACGCGTCCGAAGAGCTCGGCCGGTTCCGCGTCAACGTGTTCCGTCAGCTCGGCTCGATCGCCGTGGCGCTGCGCTTCATCCCCGAGCGGGTCTTCACCCTCGAAGAGCTCGGCGCGCCGGCGATCGCCTATAACCTGGCGCTGAAGCCGCGCGGACTCGTGCTGCTGACAGGGCCCACGGGGTCGGGCAAGTCGACGACGCTGACGGCGATGGTCGACATCATCAACAACACCCTGCCGGCGCACGTCATCACGATCGAGGATCCGATCGAGTTCCACCACCAGAGCAAGCGGGCACTCATCCATCAGCGCGAGATCGGCGCCGACACGGCATCGTTCGCCGAAGCGCTGCGTCGGATTCTCCGACAGGACCCCGACGTCATTCTCATCGGCGAACTCCGCGACCCGGAGTCGATTCGGGCCGCCCTGTCAGCTGCCGAGACGGGTCACCTCGTGCTCTCGACCCTGCACACGCAGGGCGCAGCGAAGTCCGTCAACCGCATCGTCGACGTCTTTCCGAGCGATCAGCAGCATCAGATCCGCACGCAGCTCGGCGACACCCTGCAGGGCATCATCAGCCAGACGCTGCTRCCGCTCTCGCAGACGAGCGGGCGCACCATCGCGACCGAGGTGCTGATCAACACCCCCGCTGTCGCCAACCTCATCCGTGAGGGCCAGGTCGCGCAGCTCTACACCGCGATGCAGGCGGGTGCTGAGGTCGGCATGCACACGCTCGACCAGGACCTGCGCCGACTCGTCGAAGAGGGTGCCATCGCGCCGCAGGTGGCGCGTCAGTTCGCGGTCGACCCGGCGTATCTCGACGGCGTGCACGTGCGTCCGCGCGACCTCGATGCCGAGGCGTGGTCCGTCCACGCGTCCGAGCACATGATCCGGGGGATCTGACGTGGCAATGGTGCAAGAGTTCACATACCGTGCGATCGACCCGCGCGGTGGCGCCATCGTCAAGGGGTCGATGGAGGCGGCGAGCGAATCCGCTGTGACGGGCAAGCTCCGTGGGCAGGGTCTGACGCCCCTCGACATCACCGTGGTGTCTAAGACGGGTCTCAATCGAGAGATCAGGCTCCCAGGCTTCGGCGGGACCGTCAAGGCCAAGTCACTCGCGATCTTCACCCGCCAGATGTCGGGCCTGCTCAAGGCAGGGCTACCGCTCATGCGGACGCTCGCGATCCTCATCGAGCAGACGGAGGACAAGAAGCTGCAACCTGCGCTCGTCGCGRTGCACGCTGATATCGAGGCCGGCCAATCGTTCTCGAACGCGCTGGGGCGGCATCCCGAGATCTTCCCGCCGCTCTTCATCAGCATCGTGCGTGTCGGTGAGACGGGTGGCTTCCTCGCGCGGGCGATGCACTCGCTTGCCGAGAACTACCAGAAAGAGGCGGAGCTCCAGAACAAGATCCGCGCTGCGGTGACGTACCCGACGATCGTGCTCATCATCGCAGTCCTCGGCGTGCTCGCGATGGTGACGTTCGTCGTTCCCGTATTCGAGAGCATGTTCGCCGGGCTGGGTTCCTCGCTGCCGTTACCGACACAGATTCTCGTGAACATCTCGCGCAACATGTGGTGGATCCTGCCGCTGCTCATCGTGTCGGTCGCGGCGGTCGCGATCTGGTGGCTGCGCAGCAAGAACAAGGAGAGCGTCCGCAAGGTCGTCGATCCGTTCAAGCTGAAGATGCCCGTGTTCGGCAAGCTCTTCACGAAGATGGCGGTCGCGCGCTTCAGCCGCAACCTCTCGATGATGCTCGATGCGGGCGTGCCGATCATCCAGGCCCTCGCGATCGTCGCGCAGGCCTCGAACAACTGGGCGGTCGAGCGGGCCATTCACGACGTTCAGGAGTCCGTGCGGCAGGGGCGCTCATTCTCCGCTCCGCTGTCGAAGGCGAAGGTCTTCCCTGCGATGGTGGCCCAGATGGTCGCGGTCGGTGAGGAATCGGGAACGCTCTCCGAGATGCTCGCGAGCATCGCCGATTATTACGAGGACGATGTCGAGACGGCGACGTCGCAGCTCTCCGCGACTATTGAGCCTCTGCTCATTGTCGGGCTCGGCATCCTCATCGGCTCGATGGTCATTTCGCTCTACCTGCCGATCTTCACGCTGTACGGAGAGATCAGTAAGCAAGGCTAGGGACTGCGGGATCGCCTCTGGGAAGGCGGAAACGTGATTGCGCGGATGGACTTCTGGCTGCATCTTTCGATGTTCGCCGGTGTAGCGCCCGCTGAGTCAGCGAGGCTAGTGGGCGCGCGCGGCACGGCGATGAAGCGGCTCGCCGCTTTCCTCCTGCGGGTCGGCGCGATCGCCCCCGAGGTCAATGTCGTAGGTACGTTCTAGTCTTGCACCATGGCATTCGAGGCGAGCGGCACAGGCTGGGCCGACGATGAGCCGCCTGCCGAGGACCCCGAGCCCTCCGAAGTCGACACGCTGGACATCGCCGACGTCGACCGCATTCCCTACGATCCCGACGCCCTCGATCTCGTCCTCGAGATCGCCGACATGCGGGCGAGCATCGCGGCGCAGCAGCTCGTTCAGGTGGACGCCATGCGCCGCGAAGCGCTGCGCGATGCCGAGACGCATGGCCGTGCGCTGACGGATGTGCTCGAGCGTTCGGTGCGACTCGAACTCGCAGCCGCGCTGCGCATGACCGAGCACGCCGCGGGCCAGATGATCTCCCTGGCCGAGGCGCTCGTGCACCGCTACCCGGATGTTCTCGAGTCGCTTCTTCGCGCCCGGATGACGGAGCGCCACGCGGCGCTCCTTGTCGAAGCCGTCGATCAGGTCGAGCCGTCCCTCCGGGAACCCGTGCTCACCCGTGCGATCGCGCTTGCAGAGGCTGAGTCGGTGGGAACCTTCCGGCGCGCGCTGCGCAAGCTCGTCGACACCGCGCGTGCGGAGACCCTCACCGAGCGCTTCGAGCGTGCCGCACTGAGCCGGCGGATCGTGGTGGTGCCCGCCGACGACAACATGGCGTGGCTGATGACACTCGCCCCCGCGGTGGAGGTGCACGCGATCCACGGTCTGATGACCGCGAGAGCGAAGGTGATCGCCGCGGACCCGTCCGAGACCCGCACCCTCGATCAGCTCCGTGCCGACGTGCTCACTGACCTGCTCATCGACGGAGGCACGCAGCTGCACCCGAAGGAGGCTCGGGGTATCCGCGCGACCGTCGCGGTGACTGTCCCGGTGCTGTCGCTGCTCGACGACCGCCACGCGGCCATCGAACCGGCTGTCGTCGAGGGCCTCGGCCCGATTCCGATCGAGCGGGCACGGGAGCTCTGCGGCACAGCCGATTCCTTCATGCGGATCCTGACTCACCCCGAGACCGGCATGGTGCTCTCCGTGGGCCGCGACCGGTACCGGCCGCCCTCGGCGCTCCGAAAACTGGCCCGGTGGCGCGCCGACACCTGCATGGCGCCCGGCTGCGGGATCCCCGCTTCCCGATGCGAGATCGATCATTCGATCGCCTGGGAACACGGAGGGCATACCTCGCTGCAGAACGTGGCGCCGCTGTGCGTGGGCCATCACGGTGTGAAGCACCACGGTCGCTGGACGGTCACCCAGCTCGACGGGGGAGCGCTCGAGTGGATCTCACCCACCGGCCGCCGCTACATCGTGCAGCCCGAGCGCCGGGTCCCGATCTTCCGCCCCGTCGCATACGAGCCGGCGGACTCCKCCGACGCACCCTTCTGACTGCATCTGCCCAAGGGGCCGGCGGCTTCGGCCGGCGCGCCATCCCGACTCACCGGTACGTCGAGAGCCCGCGCCGACGCGCACGCCACTCCCTGACGTCCCGGACCTCGATCGCAGGTCTGCCGCCCCGGGGGTCCGCGCACGCGAGCGGAGCGGATCATCCGCAGAGCGCTCGGGCTCGGGACCGGCGGGAGCCCGCCGAAGGCGAGCGAGGGTAAGGGCGGTCAGAGGATGATCCGCACAGCCGTCCCACGCCCACGAAAGCAACCGAACCGCCACGTGCGGTCGACCGACCCGAAGTCTCCCCGCGATGTCAGCGGAGCGGATCATCCGCAGAGCGCGCGGGCTCGGGACTGGCGGGAGCCCGCCGAAGGCGAGCGAGGGTAAGCGCGGTCGGAGGATGATCCGCGCAGGGGTCCCCGCAGGAACTCGAAAAGAGCCTAGTCAGACCGAAACCCGCAGCACCTCTTCGATCGTCGTCATGCCCTGCGCCACCTTGCCGAACCCGTCCTCGCGCAGTGACACCATGCCCTGCTCGAGCGCGACCTGGCGCATATCTCCACCGGTCGCGCGTGTCACGACGAGCTGCTCGATCTCTTCCGTCACCGTCATCACCTCGTGGAGGGCGACACGGCCGCGGTACCCGGTGCCCGAGCAGGCCGGGCATCCGCCGGCGCGGAAGATCTGCGGCGGATCCGACGGATCGTGCGCGAAGCCCAGCGCGGTCAGCACCTCGGTCGGCTCCACGAACGGCACGCGGCACTTCTGGCACAGCCGCCGCGCCAGACGCTGAGCGACGATCGCCTCGAGCGCCGTGGCCACGAGGAACGGCTCGGCGCCGATCTCCGTCAGTCGCGTCAGCGCGCTCGGCGCGTCGTTCGTGTGCAGCGTCGAGAGCACGAGGTGACCCGTCAGCGCCGCCTCGATCGAGATGATGGCGGTCTCGTTGTCACGGATCTCACCGACGAGCACGACATCCGGGTCGCTTCGCAGGATCGACCGCAGCGCGTTGCTGAACGTCAGGCCGGCCTTGTTGTTGACCTGCACCTGGTTGATCCCGCCGATGCGGTACTCGACCGGATCCTCGACGGTGATGACGTTGATCGTCGAGTTCGCCACCGCACGCAGCGCCGTGTACAGAGTCGTCGACTTGCCCGAACCAGTCGGACCGGTCGCGAGCACCATGCCATGAGGGCGCTTGATCGCCGAGTTGAACCGCTCGAGGTTGCGCGGCGACATCAGCAGATCCGACATCGCCATCCGCTGACCCGTGTTGTCGAGGATTCGCATCACGATCTTCTCGCCCCACACCGTCGGCAGCGTCGCCACGCGAAGGTCCACCTGGCGGCTCTCGTGATTCACCGACAGGCGACCGTCCTGCGGGCGCCGCTTCTCAGCGATGTCGATCGAGCTCATGATCTTCAGGCGCGAGATGATGCCGTCCTGGATCGACCGATCCGCCTTCTGCATCTCGTGCAGCAMGCCGTCGATCCGGTACCGCACCGTCAGCTGGTTCTCACCCGGCTCGACGTGGATGTCGCTCGCCCGGTCGTTGATGGCCTGAGCGATCAGCAGGTTCACGAACCGTACGACGGGGGCATCGGCATCCTGATCATCGATCGTCTCAGTGAACGACTCCGAACTGGATTCCGCGTTCTCCTCGATCGCCAGCGACAGCTCGCTGAGCTCCTCGTCTGAGCGCAGGAAGCGCTCGAACATCTGCTCCAGCGCATCGCGCGCGACGACGACCGGCTCGACGAAGAGGTCCGTCACGCTCGCCACGTCGTCCAGCGCCACGATGTCGTTGGGATCGAGCGTCCCCACGACAAGGCGATCCCGCCGCTTGTCGATCGGGATCAGCTGGTACTTGCGGCAGATCGTCCCGGGCACCAGTGCCACGACGTTCGGATCCAGCGGGAGGTTTGCAAGCTCGACATACCGATGTCCGGTGTGCAGCGCGACCGCCTCGGCGACCTGACCGTACGTCGCCAGGTGCGAACTGACGAGGTGCTGCTCCAGCTCCGGCCCGTCGCCGACTTCCGCGAGCGCTGCCGACATCTCGGCGGCGCGAACGGCCCCCGTCAGGACGAGCGTCTGTGCCAGTCCGCGCATGCTTCTCCCCAATCCAATGGGAGCCCCCAAGCCCCCGCTTGAATCATAAGCGAGGCAAGACGACGGATGCCCGGCCGCCCGGCAGATACCCTGACGGCATGGTTGAGGCTGCGGCATCCGCTCCCCGCAAGAGGAACCTCGTCGAGCGCGTCACCGCATGGGCGCTGACGCTCAAACCCGTGCGGGTGTGGTTCCACTACCTCGAGCGACGCGGCTTCATGCTCGCCGACAGCATCACCTACCGGGCCCTCTTCTCGGTGTTCGCGGGAGTGCTGCTCGGGTTCTCGTTCGCGACGCTCTGGCTGAGCGACAACCCACAGGCCATGCAGGCGCTCATCAGTGCAGTGGATGCCGCCATTCCGGGCCTGATCACCACGGAGGGGACGACCGGCATCGTCGATGTGTCGGAGATCGCGGCACCCCAGGGGCTCACACTCGCCGGGATCGCGTCGCTCGTCGCGCTCTTCGGCGGTGCCATCGGCGCCATCGGCTCGACGCGCGCCGCGCTGCGCACCCTCGCCGGCGAGCTCCATGACGACTCCTTCTGGGTGTGGGTCATCCTGCGGAACGTCCTGCTCGCGGTCGTCATCGGGTTGGGCTTCCTCGTCTCGGCGGCCGTGACGTTCGCCAGCACCGCGGTCATCGACAGGGTGCGGCAATGGATCGGGCTCGAGCAGGGGGTCATCGCCGACGTCGCGACGTGGACGGTGACCCTCGGGGTCGTGTTCCTCCTCGACGGCGTGCTCGTCATTCTGCTGTTCGTGTCGCTCAGCGGGGTCAAGGCGAGGTTCCGCACCCTGGTCAGCGGCGCCCTCATCGGGGCGATCGGACTGACCGTGCTCCAGCAGCTCTCGGGCCTCTTCGTCCGCGGCGCATCGGCGAACCCGCTCCTCGCCTCATTCGCGGCGCTCATCGCTCTTCTGCTGTGGTTCAACCTGGCCTCGCAGGTCGTGCTGATCGCCTCGACCTGGATCCTCATCGGCGTGGCCGAAGACCGTGACCGGGTGCGCGCCCGCTTCGGCGCCACGAGTTTCGGCCTCCGCCGAGTGCGCAAGGCCGAGAACGCAGTCCGGACCGCCACACAAGAGCTCGCGAAGGCGCGTGAGGATCTCGAGAAGGAGCGCGCCGGCAGGCAGCGGGCGGGCACGGAGCGCGCGGGCACGTGAACGGCCGAGACGAGTGGGTGCCGATCTACACGGCCGACCAGGTCCGCCGGGCGGAGCGGCCGCTGCTCGACCAAGGCGTCCCGCTCATGCTGTGGGCCGCGACGCTGCTCGCGTCCGTGATCGCCGACGAGCTCATCGACCCGGGAGTGACCGCGAGACTCAAAGACCTTCCCCGCGACGGGGCCGCGACCGCACCGCTCGCCGGCAGCATCCTCATCCTCGCCGGGCGCGGTGACAACGGCGGCGACGCGCTCTATGCGGCAGCCGCCCTCCTGCAATGGACGGCCAGGCGCGGCATCGCGGCCGACGACCTGCACATCGACATCCTGCTGACGAGCGAGTCCGCCCACGCTCAGGCGCTCGCCACAGCCGAGGCGGCCGGCGCTCGGCGCGTCTCACTCGACGAAGCCCTCACCATCCCGTACGACCTGATCGTCGACGGCATCCTCGGCATCGGCACGTCCAAAGATCCGGCACTGCGCGGCGGAGCCCGCGCCGCCGTCGAGGCGCTGCTGCCCACCGTTCGCGAAGGCAGAGCGCGGGTCATCGCCGTCGACCTTCCGAGCGGCCTTCACCCCGACGTCGGCACCACCACCGACGGTGTCGTGCTGCCGGCATCCGTCACGGTCACGTTCGGGGGAGTGAAGACCGGCCTCACCCGCGACCAGGGCCCGGCCCTCGCCGGCGCGATCGTGTTCGTCGACTTCGACCTGCCGTTCGACGAACCCCCGACAGGCGCGGCGCCGGTGGCCTACGCGGTCGTCGGCCGCTTGGACGAGGAGTGAGCCTCAGCGCGCGTAGCGCTCCACGAACGTCCGGAGGATCCGGCTCGGGTGCGACACGGGCGCGCGATGCACGGCTGCGAGCGTCAGCTCGAGCTCGTGGGCGGCGAAGTAGCCGTGGTCGGCGTACGCGTGGATGCGGGTCGTGATGCCGTCGACATCCAGTTCGGGGTGAAACTGCGTCGCATAGACGTTCTCGCCCACCCGGAACATCTGCACCGGGCAATCGGGCGATGAGGCGAGCAGGACAGCGGATGCCGGCAGCGAACTGATCGCCTCCTTGTGGCCGACGAATGCCTCGAACCGCTCCGGCATCCCGGCCAGCAGCGCATCGTCGAGACCGGACTCGGTGAGCGACACCGGCACGACGCTGATGGGCTCGCTGTAGCTGCGATCGATCGTCGCACCGAGGAACGCCCCCACAGTGCCGACGCCGTAGCAGGCGCCGAGGAAGGGGAAGTCGCGCGCGACGACGTCAGTCAGCAAGGCGGCGAACTCCGCCTCGACGCGCTGCTGCACCGCCGACTTCTTCTCAGGGGGGTCCGACGCGTTGAACGGCCCGCCGCCCACGAAGATGCCCGACAGCTCGTCGAGATCCAGCGACGGCATGGGGCCCGCCTCGAGGCGCACACGCACCAGGTCGCGCTCCGAGAGGCCCGACATGCGCAGGAAGAGCGCGTACTCCTCGTCGGCGGGACCATCTTCGGCGCGCGTGGCGAGGAGGACGAACGGCTTCACACATCGACCCTAGACGCCCGTTCGCACGCCGGGCGCGCTGCCTCCGCTCGCACCGCGCGTGTTACCACCGTGCAAACTCTCTGCACGGAGCCTCTCCTCCGGCGCGATCGCCCCACGTTGTCGATTAGCGTGGCACCGTGCCTTCAGACCAGGATTCCCTCGCCACCACGCAGTCGATCGGCAAGACGCATCCTCTTGCCCTCGCCCCGGTCACACCGCCGCCCGCGACGGTGGACGGCTTCGTGCGTCAGTTCCTCCACAACCTCAACTACGACCAGGGCGTCTCGCTGTCGAACTCCTCGGTCAACGACCAGTACCTGGCGCTCGCCAGCGCGGTGCGCGACTACCTCATGGCGCGCTGGCTCGACGATCAGCGCCGCCAGACCGAACTGCAGGCCAAGGGCGTGTGCTACCTGTCGGCCGAGTACCTGCTGGGTCGCCAGCTCGACAACAACCTCCTGGCCTCGCGGCTGACTGACATCGCCACCGAGGCGCTCGCCGAGTGCGGAATCGACATCGAGGTCCTCCGTCAGGCCGAGGTCGAGCCCGGTCTCGGCAATGGCGGCCTCGGACGCCTCGCGGCCTGCTTCATCGACTCGCTCGCGACCATGAGCGTCCCGAGCATCGGCTACGGCATCCGGTACGAATTCGGCATCTTCCGCCAGACGTTCGTCGACGGCCAGCAGGTCGAGCAGCCCGACGCGTGGCTGTCGCTCGGTTCGCCGTGGGAGTTCCCGCACCCCGAGGCTGCGCAGCTGATCTCGTTCGGCGGCAGCACCGAGACCTATCAGGACGACGACGGCGTCGAGCGCTCGCGCTGGATCCCGGCGTGGAACGTCCAGGCCGTCCCGTGCAACTACATGGTCCCCGGCTACCACAACGGCCGCGTCAACACCTTGCGTCTCTGGCGTGCCGTGGCGACGGATGCCTTCGACCTGCGCATCTTCAACTCGGGGGACTACGAAGAAGCCGTCCGCGCCCAGACGTTCGCCGAGAACATCTCGAAGGTGCTCTACCCCGAGGACTCGACGCCGCAGGGCAAGGAGCTGCGCCTGCAGCAGCAGTACTTCTTCGTCGCGGCGTCGATCGCCGACTTCCTCGACAACGTGCTCCCGGACGGCTTCGACCTCACGAAGCTGCCGGACCGCGTGATCTTCCAGCTCAACGACACGCACCCGGTCATCGCGGTGCCCGAGCTCATGCGCGTGCTGGTCGACGAGCGCAAGATGGAGTGGGATGCCGCGTGGGCGATCACGCAGCAGTGCTTCGCGTACACGTGCCACACGCTTCTTCCCGAAGCGCTCGAAGTGTGGTCGGTCGACCTGCTCGGGCGCCTGCTTCCGCGCCACCTCGAGATCATCTACCGCATCAACGACGAGTTCCTCCTCGCCGTGCGCGAGCGCTTCGGCGACGACGAGCTGCGCATCCGCGCGATGTCGATCATCGGCGAGCACCCGTACCGCTCGGTGCGCATGGCGTATCTGGCGACGGTCGCGGGCTCCAAGGTCAACGGCGTTGCTGAGCTCCACTCCCAGCTGCTGCGCGACAAGGTGCTGCACGAGTTCGACGAGTTCTTCCCGGGCAAGTTCACCAACGTCACCAACGGCGTCACCCCGCGGCGCTTCATCCGCCTCGCCAACCCGTCGCTCGCGGAGCTCATCACCGAGGCGCTCGGCGCAGGCTGGACCGTCGACCTCGAGCGGCTGCGAGGCCTCGAGGCCTTCGCCGCCGACCCCGAGTTCCGCGAGCAGTTCGCCGCCGTGAAGGCGGGCAACAAGCGCCGGCTCGCGGGGGTCCTGCGCGAGCGCGACGGGCTCGACGTAGGCGAGGACCACATGCTCGACGTGATGGTCAAGCGGCTCCACGAGTACAAGCGGCAGATGCTCAAGGTGCTGCACATCGTGACCGAGTACGACCGGATCGCCTCCGGTGCCGTCAAGGCGTCCGACATCGTTCCGCGCACTTTCATCTTCGGCGCGAAGGCGGCGCCCGGCTACACGATGGCCAAGCGGATCATCCACCTCGTGAACGCCGTGGGGGAGGTCGTCAACAACGACCCGCTCGTCGAGGGACGCCTCAAGGTGCTGTTCCCGCCGAACTACAACGTCACGCTCGCCGAGCGCGTGATCCCCGCGGCCGACCTGTCCGAGCAGATCTCGCTCGCCGGCAAAGAGGCGTCGGGCACGGGCAACATGAAGTTCGCGCTCAACGGCGCCCTCACGATCGGCACGGACGACGGCGCCAACGTCGAGATCCGCCAGCTGGTGGGCGACGACAACTTCTTCCTGTTCGGGATGTCGGAGCCCGAGGTCGAGGAGCTGTGGGCGAAGGGCTACCAGCCGGCGGAGTACTACCAGTCCGACCCCAGCCTCCGCAGCGCCATGGACCTCATCGCCTCGGGAGCCTTCTCGGGCGGTGACCGCTCCGTCTTCGAGCCGATCGTGTCGAACCTGCTGTACGACGACCGCTTCATGGTGCTCGCGGACTACTCGTCGTACATCGCGGCCCAGGAGAAAGTCGACGAGGCCTACGCCGACCAGGACGCGTGGACGCGCTCGGCCATCCTCAACGTCGCACGCAGCGGCTTCTTCTCGTCCGACCGCTCCATCCGCGACTACATCGAGCGGATCTGGCACACCCCGCCGGTGCTCTAGGCGGGGTTCAGGCCGGCGCGATCTGCTCGCGGATCGCGCCGAGCGCCTCGGCGACGACGGGATTGCGCGGTCCCTCGTCGCGAGTCACGGCCCAGTAGGCGAGCGGGTGCGAGTAGACCCCGTCGAGCACGCGCACGAGGCGGGCATCGGCATCCCCGAGAAAATCGGGAAGCAGCCCGATGCCCGCACTCGCGGCGGCGGCCTCGACGTGCGCGAAGACGCTGGTCGACCGGATCGATGCGGGCGACGCGGGCAGCGGCTGCACGGCGCGGTCCAGCTCATCGACCTGCAGCGCGGACTCGACGTAGTAGATGAGGGGATGCCGGGCCAGCTCGGCGACGGACGTCGGCGCGCCGGCGCGCTCGAGGTAGGCCGGTGTCGCGTAGAGCACCAGGGCGTAGGAGCTGATCGGCGTCGCGAACGCCCGATGCACCTGCGGCCGGCCGACGACGATCTCGAGGTCGACGCCCGAGCGGTTCTGCCGGGCCCGCTGCGTGGCGGTGATGATCTCGACGGCCAGAGCGGGATGCCGCGCCTGCAGCGCCGCCATCGCGGGGACGAGGAATGCCGAGGTGAACGCCTCGGGGGCGGCGATGCGCACCACGCCGTGAATCGCCGCGGCGCCCTCGGGGCCGTCATCGGCGAGCTGACGGACGGAGGCCTCGATCCGCTCGGCGACCGCCAGCGCTCGCCGTCCGAGCGCGGTCGTCTCCCAGCCCGCCGGGGTGCGGACCAGCACCCGCCCGCCCATCGCCTCCTCCAGCGAGGCGATCCGCCGCGACACCGTCGAATGGTTCACCCCGAGGACCTCGGCCGCGGCGGTGTAGCGGCCCAGCCGGGCGGCAGCGAGGAACGTCATCAGCGCATCGAGCTGCGGTTCCCGCGATGCCTGCGTCATGACGGCAGTGTGCATCAGCGCACGGCGATAGTGCAACGTTCGTACCGGCTCGTGCATTGATCGCGAGTGCTTCGCGTGCTTATCCTGGCCTCGGGCGCGCAGCGCGCCTCCTTCGATGACGCGGGAGCACCATGTCCACCATCGCCTGGATCGGGCTCGGCCACATGGGCGCGCCCATGTCCGCCCATCTGGTCGCCGCCGGGCACACGGTCCGCGGCGTAGACCTGAACCCGGACGCCGCAGCGGCTGCGGCATCCCGTGGCGTCACCGTCGTCTCGACGATCGCCCAAGCGGTTCAGGGTGCCGACGCGTGCATCACGTCGCTGCCGATGCCGCAGCACGTGCGCGCCGTCTACGACGGAGCCGACGGCATCTGGGCGAACGCACCCGCGGGCATGCTGCTGCTCGACACCTCGACCGTCGACATCGAGACCTCCCGCTGGTGCCACACCGAGTCCGAGGAGCGGGGCTTCGTCTTCGTCGACGCGCCGATCTCGGGCGGGACGGCAGGGGCCGAGGCGCACAGCCTCACGTTCATGCTCGGCGGACGACCCGAGGACGTGGAGCGGGCGAAGGAGATCGTGGCGCCCATGGCGGGCTCGATCATCGCCTGCGGTGCGGCGACCGCCGGCATCGCCGCGAAGCTCGTCAACAACATGATGCTGTTCATCGGCGTCATGGCGACCGCCGAGGGTTCACAGCTCGCCGAGCAGCTCGGCCTCGACCAGCAGGTGTTCTGGGAGGTCGCCAACGCGTCGTCGGGCGGCTCGTGGCCGCAGCGTGTCTGGTGGCCGGTGCCCGACGTGATCCCGACCTCCGCGGCGAACAAGAACTTCGACGCGACCTTCTCGGTCGACCTCGCCCGCAAGGACTGCAGTCTGGCCGTCGCGGCGGGGGAGACCACGGGCGTCCACCTGCCGGCCGCGCAGCTCGCGCTCTCGCAGCTCGAAGAGCTCGCCGAGCGCGGCCTCGGCGGCAAGGACTGCACCCTCGTCACCCTGCTCGCCACCCCGGACGGCACCCTCCGGGGGTACGATCCGAGCCACGACAGCGTTCCCGCACAACCCTGACCCGTCGCCCCCCAGGAGCCATCATGAGCACGACCACGATCGAGAAGACCGAAGAGTCCGCCGCGGAGGCGCTGGCCACGATCCCGCATGTCGTCGGCGGCGAGCGGCTCGCCCCCGAGGGCCGCCGGGGCGCCGTCTACAACCCCGCGACCGGGCGGCAGACCGCCGAGGTCGCGTTCGCGTCCGCGGACTTCGTGCACCAGGCGGCCGAGACTGCCAAGGCCGCGCAGCCCGGATGGCGCGAGACCGGCCTCGCCAAGCGAAGCGCGGTGATGTTCCGCCTGCGCGAGATCATCAGCTCCCGCACCGAGGAGCTCGCCCGCGTCATCACGTCCGAGCACGGGAAGACGGTCGCCGATGCGATGGGCGAGGTCGCCCGCGGCCTCGAGAACGTCGAGTTCTGCACGGGCCTCATGCACCATCTCAAGGGCGAGTACTCCGAGCAGGTGGCAGGGGGCGTCGACGTCCACCAGGTCCGTCAGCCGCTCGGCGTCGTCGCCTGCATCACGCCGTTCAACTTCCCCGCGATGGTGCCGCTGTGGATGGTCACCACCGCCATCGCGGCTGGCAATGCCGTGATCCTCAAGCCCTCCGAGCGCGACCCCTCCGCGGCCGTGTGGCTCGCGGACGCCTTCCGCGAAGCGGGCCTGCCCGACGGCATCTTCAACGTCGTGCACGGTGACAAGGAGGCCGTCGATGCGATCCTCGACGAGCCGATCATCCGCGCCGTGTCGTTCGTCGGCTCGACACCGATCGCGAAGTACATCTACACGCGCGCCGCCGCCAACGGCAAGCGCGTGCAGGCTCTCGGCGGTGCCAAGAACCACATGATCGTGATGCCGGATGCCGACCTCGACGCCGCGGCCGACGCCGCCGTCTCCGCCGCCTACGGCTCGGCGGGGGAGCGCTGCATGGCCGTGTCGGTCGTCGTCGCGGTGGGCGGCGTGGCCGACGGCCTCATCGAGAAGGTCTCCCAGCGCATCGGCGGCCTCGTGATCGGCGACGGCACCGACCCCGCCTCCGAGATGGGCCCGCTCATCACGCGCGAAGCGCGCGACCGCGTCGCCGGCTTCGTCTCGGGCGCGCCGGAAGAGGGCGCCAAGGTCGTCGTCGACGGCCGCGAGCACCGCTTCGAGGGGGACGGGTTCTTCATCGGCGCTTCGCTCGTCGACGACGTCAAGCCCGGCATGCGGGTCTACGACGAGGAGATCTTCGGTCCCGTCCTGTCGGTTGTGCGCGTCGCGAGCTACGACGATGCGGTAGACCTCATCAACTCCAACCGCTACGCCAACGGCACGGCCGTGTTCACCCGTGACGGCAAGACGGCGCGTCAGTTCGAGTTCGACATCGAGGTCGGCATGGTCGGCATCAACGTGCCGATCCCCGTGCCCGTGGGCGCCTTCTCGTTCGGCGGCTGGAAGGACTCGCTCTTCGGCGACACGCACATGTACGGCCCCGAGGCGTTCAACTTCTACACGCGCCGCAAGGTCGTCACCACCCGCTGGCCCGACCCGAGCGAGAGCCAGATCAGCCTCGGCTTCCCGACCCACTGACTCACCGGGCGTAGGCTCATTCCATGGCTATTGCGCGTCTTCACGGCGGTCCCCTCGACGGGCAGCTGCTGCCCATCGAAGGACCCGACCTCGATTCCCTGATCGTCCCCTACGGCGAGGGTCAGATCGTCTATCGCCGAAACGGCGACCTCGAGCACACGGGCAGCGGTGACGGCCCCACCGAGGCGGCGTTCTGGTTCATCGAGGCGACGGACGACATCGGCACGGCCGCGGATGACTGACGGGGACGACTGAGATGGGCGGGTCGATCTCGGGCGACGCGAGCGAGCACTCCCAGTCGCTCGAAGTCGAGGTGAAGTTCGACGTCGACGAAGACACCCTTCTTCCCGACCTGTCTGAGCTTCCCGGTGTCGCGGCGATCGGCCACGCCGAGGAGCGCGACCTCGACGCCCAGTACCTCGACACGGCAGACCTCGACCTCGCCAAGGCGGGCTACGCTCTCCGGCGCCGCACGGGCGGCCCGGACGCCGGCTGGCACATCAAGGGTCCCAAGGTGGACGGCGGACGCGTCGAGCTGCACTGGCCCCTGAGTGACGGCATCCCTGAGGCGGTCCTCACGGCGGTGCGGGAGGTGACGGATGCCGAGCTGACCCCGGTCGCGCGCATCCGCAATCGCCGCATCGCCTACAACCTGCACTCGGCGGACGGCGGTGTGGTCGCGGAGTTCCTCGACGACCACGTCATCGGGACGGATGAGCGCTCGGGCACCGAGCGCACCTGGCGCGAGTGGGAGTTCGAGCTCGGCCCCGCAGCCCCCGACGACGAGGCCGACCGGCAGACGCTCTTCGCGCGGTTCGAGAAGGCCGTGCACGCTGCCGGAGGCCGGGAGGCGGCATCCGATTCCAAACTGGCCCGGACGCTCGGGCACTGAGCGCAAACTCGGGCACTAGACGCACAACGGAGAAGGCCCGGGTCGAAACCCGGGCCTTCTCCGTATCTCTGCGCGGGAGCGCTGCGTCAGAGGTTGATCATGTGGCCGGCGAGGCCGTGGAAGGCCTCCTGCACGGCCTCGGACAGCGTCGGGTGCGTGTGCACATTGCGCGCCGCCTCGAGTGCCGTGAGGTCCCACTTCTGCGCGAGCGTCAGCTCAGGAAGCAGCTCCGACACGTCCGGTCCGATGAGGTGCCCGCCGAGCAGCTCGAGGTGCTCGCCGTCGGCGACCAGCTTCACGAAGCCGATGGGCTCGCCCAGGCCGTTGGCCTTGCCGTTGGCCGAGAACGGGAACTTGGCGACCTTGACGTCGTAGCCCGCGTCGCGCGCCTGCTGCTCGGTGAGGCCGAACGAGGCGACCTGCGGCGAGCAGAACGTGGCGCGAGGCATCATCCGGTAGTCGCCGAGCGCCATGGTCTCAGCCTTGCCGATGGTCTCGGCGGCGACGACGCCCTGCGCCTCGGCGACGTGTGCGAGCTGCAGCTTCGCGGTGACATCGCCGATCGCGTAGATGTGGGGGACCGAGGTGTGCATGAAGTCGTCGATCTCGATCGCGCCGCGCTCGGTGAGCTTCACACCCGTCTTCTCGAGACCGAAGCCCTCGACGTTCGGGGCGAACCCGATCGACATCATGACCTTGTCGGCGTCGATCGACGCCTGCGCGCCGTCCTTGGGCGTGTAGGTGACGGTGACCTTGTCGCCGCTGTCGACCACGGTCTCGACCTTGGTCGAGGTGAGGATGTCGACGCCGTACTTCTTGTACTGGCGCGCAAGCTCCTTCGAGACGTCCTCGTCCTCCATCGGCAGGACGCGGTCGAGGAACTCGATGATCGTGACCTTGACGCCGTAGTTGACGAGCACGAACGCGAACTCCATGCCGATGGCGCCGGCGCCCACGATGACGATCGACTGGGGCAGGTCGCGGGCGAGGATCTGCTCCTCGTACGTGACGACATTGCCGCCCAGCTGCACGCCCGGAAGCAGGCGCACCTTCGAGCCGGTCGCGATGATCGCGTTGGCGAACGTGACGCGCTCGGACGAGCCGTCCGTCTTCGTCACGTCGATCGTGTTCGCGTCGACGAAGGAGCCACGACCCTCGTACTCGGTGACCTTGTTCTTCTTCATCAGGTAGTGGATGCCCCTGACGTGGGTGTCGGCCACCTTGCGGCTGCGATCCCACGCCGTGCCGAAGTCGAACGACACGTCACCCGAGATGCCGAACAGCTCGGCCTTGTGGTGGAACGTGTGCGCGAGGTCGGCGTTCTTCAGCAGTGCCTTCGAGGGGATGCACCCCACGTTGAGGCAGACGCCGCCCCAGTACTTCTCTTCGATGACGGCAACAGAGAGACCGAGCTGAGCGCTGCGAACGGCCGCGACATAACCGCCGGGGCCGGCACCGAGGATGACGACGTCGTAATGAGGCATGGCTCCCAGCCTAGCGTCCGGCGGGGGGTCCCGATCCGGCGTCAGATCCACGCTCCGACGGGTCGGAGGGGATGTCCGGGCCGGGGTTGAGCGCCGCCTCGCGACGCCCGCGCGACACGAGCAGGTACATCACCGCGCCCCCAACGGCGAGGAGCAGGAGCAGGGCGCCGATGAACCAGGGGCGCAGGTCGACGGCGTCCATGCTCGGGTCGTCGGGCACAGCGGCGGTGGGAGTCGCGCTGGCGGTCGGCTCCGCGCTGGGCGAGAGCGACTCGGTCGGCGTCGGTGTGGCCGAGGCCGTCGGCGCGGGCGGTGCGGTGACCGTGAACGAGTATTCGCCGGAGATCGGATGCCCGTCGCTCGAGACGACCTTCCACAGCACGGTGACCACTCCGGATGCCTCGCCCGTGAGCGCCTGGGTCAGCACGGTGTCGGCAACGACCGGAGCCCCATCCGTGAGCGATGCGCCCGCGGCATCCGTCACCGCCACTTCGCTCGCTCCGGGGTCGGCGGAGAGCTCCCCGCTGAAAGTGAGCGTGAGCTGCGCGGGGAGGGCATCCGCCGTGGAGTCGGACGCAGGGTCGGCGGAGAGCAGCTCATCGTGCGCCTGGGCGGGGGTCACGACCAGGAGAGCGGATGCCGCGATCAGGAGTGCTCCGGCGAGGGCACCGACGAGGGTGGCGAAGGGGTGATTGAGGGTTCGGCTGGGCCGCGATCCGTGAATTCTGCGTGACAACACGCTGAGGAGCCTATCCGGGCCTGTTGTGGCCAACCCGCCCGCAATACCATGGCCATCAGCGCGGCAAAACCTCCGCGACACGCGACGTAACACTCACCCGAAAGGTGTCCCCGATGGACTCGATGATGATGGACATGATGTCCAAGGACATGAAGATGATGCCCGGCATGGACTCCATGGACATGTCGCTCATGCAGGCCTGTATGGACGCTTGTTCCGCATGCGAGCAGGCCTGCACGGTGTGCTCGACTCAGATGATGTCGTGCGCGCCGGCGTGCATGAACTGCGCGGACATGTGCAACACGATGATGCGGTCGATGATGCGCATGCAGGGCATGAACGCCGCGTCGATGATGTCGATGCTCAACGCCTGCATCGCGATGTGCCAGCAGACCATGGACGAGTGCATGCAGCACGCCGACCACAGCGACGTCTGCAAGATGTGCGCTCAGGCCTGCAAAGCCTGCATGGACGCCTGCATGGCGATGAAGGACAGCATGATGGCGATGGGCTGAGCCCGTCGCCTTTTGAGCGCGGTCGTCAGGCGGCGAGCGGCGCGACGTTGAAGCGCCGGCCGCCGACGGCCAGCACGTTGTAGCGCTCGTGCAGCGCGACCGGCGTGCCTGCGGCGACTTCCTGCGCCGCGCCTGCCCCGCTCCAGACCGTGAGGCGCGTCGCGTCGGCGACGGTGACCACGACCACCGTGCCATCGTCGTGCGAAGACTCCACGATCGCGTCGGCCCAGTCCGAGGGCGTGGCCGAAGCCAGGCGCGCCTGAATCAGGTGGAGCGCGTGCCCGGGGGCGAACGACGAGCATGCTCTGCCGTGGACGCACATGCACGCCGCACGCTCACGCACCGAGAGGGGCGGAATGTGGGAGTGCGGGGTCGACACGACTGGCTCCTTTTGACTAGGTTCGATAGCTCCACCAGGCTAGGCAAAGGCTTCGCGGGGGGCATCCTCGCCGACACACGAGGCAACATTGGGAGACGTCTTGCCGAACACGGGATCGCCTCATCGCCGGGCGAATCGATCGGATAGGCTGAACGAAGAGGAGGAGTTGCGTGGACGACAATCGGCGATCGGATGACATCCGCCGCGCTGCAGACTCCCATGAGAGTCGCGGCGAGCGGGCGTCCGACACTACCCAGACCTTCGGTCACGACTCGGACCTTTCGTTCGTGCCCTTCGGTGCAGATCTCTCGACGACCGAGCTTGAGGCGATCGAGGCGCTGCCCGGAAAGTCGGCGATCCTGATCGTCCGCTCAGGTCCGACGGCCGGTGCCCGCTACCTGCTCGACACCGACGTGACGACCGTGGGCCGGCATCCCGAAGCGGACATCTTCTTCGACGACGTGACGGTGTCACGCCGTCACGCAGAGATCACCCGGGATGCCTCATCCTTCGAGATCGTCGATCAGCGCTCGCTCAACGGCACCTACGTCAACGGCGAGCGCGTCGACCGCGCCCGTCTGATCAACGGCTCGGAAGTCCGGATCGGCAAGTTCCGCCTCGTCTTCTTCGTCTCGCCCGCCGACCTCTCGCAGGCCGCGGACCGCTGATGTCGTCGGCTGCCGCCCGCGAACGCTCCTCGTCCGCGGGTCTGCTCAGTATCGGCCAGGTGCTTGCTCGCCTGTCGCCGGAGTTCCCCACGCTGACCTCGAGCAAGCTTCGTTTCCTCGAGGTGCAGGGGATCATCGCCCCCACTCGCACGGAATCGGGCTATCGCAAGTTCTCGCCCGCCGACCTCGAGCGACTGCGTCTGGCCCTCACACTCCAGCGCGACCATTACCTGCCGCTCGTCGTGATCCGCGAGTACCTCGAAGACATCGACGCCGGCCGCGATCCCGCGACGCCCGCTTCGGCCCCGCCTCCCTCGATCGTCCCCGCCCCGCGCCGCTACCGCCGGGAAGAGCTGCTCAGCGCCACGAGCGCGGCGCCGCAGCTCCTCAACGACGCCATCAGCACCGGCGTGCTCGGCGGCTCGGATGCCTACACCGACCAGCACGTCGCCATCCTCCGCGCACTCGTCGCCCTCGACCGGCACGGCATCGAGCCGCGCCACGTGCGCACGCTCCGCCAGAGCGCCGAGCGCGACGTCACGCTGGTCGAGTCGGCGCTCGCTCCGCTCCTGCGCCGGACGGACGCCACCAGTCGCGCACGCGCGAACGAGCTGGCGCCGGAGCTCGCGAAGCGGCTGGAAGAGCTGCGCGGGATCTTCGTGCGGGACGAGCTCGAACGTCGGCTCACCTGAGCATTCAGGAGCGTTCGGGGCGACACGCCGAACGCTGTGAGCGGATGTCGTTGCCCGGGATGCCGGGCTCATCTAGCGTGGAAGCACCGGGTCGGGGAGGAGGCATCGCATGACCGTTCGCGACGTGTCCGACGAACCTCAGTACGGGTCCGATCTCCTCTTCACCGATGGCCTGCCCGCCATGGATGACGAGGTCGGCTACCGCGGCGCCGTCGCCGCACGAGCCGCCGGGATCACCTACCGCCAGCTCGACTACTGGGCTCGCACCGAGCTCGTCGAGCCGACCGTCCGCGGCGCGAGCGGCTCAGGGTCGCAGCGGCTCTACGGCTTCCGCGACATCCTCGTGCTCAAGCTGGTCAAGCGACTGCTCGACACCGGCATCTCGCTGCAGCAGATCCGCACGGCCGTCGACCAGCTGCGAGCCTCGGGGATCCGCGACCTCGCGGGCACCACGCTCATGAGCGACGGGGCCTCCGTCTATCTCTGCACGTCCAACGACGAGGTCATCGACCTCATCAGCCGCGGCCAGGGCGTCTTCGGCATCGCTGTCGGCAACGTGCTGCGCGAGGTGGAGTCCACGCTCGTGGAGTTCGACCCGCAGGTGCCGGACGCGGTGGACGAGCTCGCTGCTCGTCGCGCCGTCCGCACCGCGTAGAACCCGCGACTGCCGGCGCCCTCGGGGCGGCCAGGTACGGGCTGTGGGCGCGGTCGGTCAGCTCTGGGCGCGGACTTCGCCGGCGACCGGAATACGGCCCGTGCGCATGACGCGGTCCAGCAGCGCATCGAAGTCGGCTGCGAGCTCCTGAGCCGAGTCTCCCGGCCAGATGTGCAGAGGCTTCGCGGCGCCCTGCGCCTGCTGAAGCGAGGTGCGCTCCGGCAGCTGCGGCGACAGGACCAGCGGGCCGAACATGTCACGCAGCTCTTTGATGCGGAACTGGTGCTCGATCGACTGGGGACGCACGCGGTTCACGACGATGCCGAGCGGCTGAAGGCGGGGGGAGAGCCCGCGGCGGATCTCTTCGATCGCACGGAGGGCGCGGTCTGCCGCAGCCACGGAGAAGAGCCCGGGCTCGGTGACCACGATCACTCGGTCGCTCGCCGCCCACGCCGTGCGGGTGAGCGCGTTGAGCGACGGGGCGCAGTCGATGAGGACGAGGTCGTAATCGGCCTCGATCGTCGCGAGGGCCTCTTCGAGCTTCCAGACGTCGCGCACGCTCGGGTGGGGACCGTCGAAGTTGATGGCCGAAGGACTGCCGATCATGACGTCGATCGTGCCGGGATGGACTTTCGCCCAGCCGCTCGAAGTGATCGCCTGACGGACGACCTTCTCCTTCGGGTTGGCCAGCACGTCGGCGACGTTGAGGCGACCCGCGACCTGGATGTCCATGCCCGTCGACACGTCCGACTGGGGGTCGAGATCGACGACGAGGGTGCGGACCCCGCGTGCGAAGGCGGCCGAAGCCAGGCCCAGCGTCACAGTCGTCTTGCCGACCCCTCCTTTGAGGGAGCTCACCGAAAGTACGTGCACAAGCGTCTACGTTACCGTCCCCTAGGCTGAGGAGCACACTCAGCCCCCACTTGACGCCGGCCCCAACGAGGTGCGCATGTTCCGGAAGATACTGGTCGCCAATCGCGGTGAGATCGCCATCAGAGCGTTCCGCGCGGCGTTCGAACTGGGAGCGCGCACTGTCGCCGTGTTCCCCTATGAAGACCGCGGATCGCTCCACCGGCAGAAGGCGGACGAATCCTACGAGATCGGCCAGGCCGGGCATCCGGTGCGTGCCTATCTCGATGTGGACGAGATCATCCGCGTGGCGCTCGAGTCCGGCGCGGATGCCATCTACCCGGGTTACGGCTTCCTGTCCGAGAACCCTGAGCTCGCCGCCCGCGCCGCGGAGAACGGGATCACCTTCATCGGGCCGTCCTCGACTGTGCTCGGCATGGCCGGCAACAAGGTCACGGCCAAGGAGCACGCGATCGCCGCGGGTGTGCCGGTGCTCGCCTCCACCCCGGCATCCGACGACGTCGATGCGCTCGTCGCGCAGGCGGACGCGATCGGGTTCCCGATCTTCGTCAAGGCCGTCGCAGGCGGTGGCGGCCGTGGCATGCGCCGTGTCGAGACGCCGGGCGAGCTTCCGCCGGCCATCGCCGAGGCGATGCGCGAGGCGGGCGCCGCCTTCGGCGACCCCCGTGTCTTCCTCGAGCAGGCCGTGGTGCGCCCGCGGCACATCGAGGTCCAGATCCTCGCCGACGCCACCGGCGAGACGGTGCACCTCTTCGAGCGCGACTGCTCGGTGCAGCGCCGCCACCAGAAGGTCATCGAGATCGCCCCGGCACCGAACCTCGACGACGACCTCCGTCAGCGCATCCACCGCGACGCCGTCGCGTTCGCCCGGTCCATCTCCTACGTGAACGCCGGAACCGTCGAGTTCCTCGTCGACACGGCGGGGGAGCGCGCCGGCCAGCACGTCTTCATCGAGATGAACCCGCGCATCCAGGTCGAGCACACGGTCACCGAGGAGGTGACGGATGTCGACCTCGTGCAGTCCCAGATGCGCATCGCCGCCGGAGCCACCCTCGCCGAGCTCGGCCTCGAGCAGAAGGACATCACCCTCCACGGCGCGGCGCTCCAGTGCCGCATCACCACCGAGGACCCGTCGCAGGGCTTCCGCCCCGACACCGGCCGGATCACGACCTACCGGTCGCCCGGCGGCGCCGGCATCCGCCTCGACGGCGGCACAACCGCGGCGGGATCGCAGATCAGCCCCCATTTCGACTCGATGCTCGCCAAGATGACGTGCCGGGCGCGTGACTTCCCGTCGGCGGTCGCCCGCGCGAAGCGAGGGCTCGCCGAGTTCCGCATCCGGGGCGTGTCCACGAACATCCCCTTCCTGCGCGCCGTGCTCGAAGACCCTGCGTTCGCGGCGGGGGATCTGAGCACGTCGTTCATCGACGAGCGCCCCCATCTGCTGACGAGCCACCCCTCACGCGACCGCGCGACGAAGCTCTTGAACTGGCTCGCCGACGTGACGGTGAACCGGCCGTACGGCGAGAAGCCCCTCTCGGTCTCTCCGGGCAGCAAGCTGCCGGCGATCGACCTCACGACGGCGCCGCCTGCTGGCCACCTCGAGCGGCTGCGCTCGCTCGGGCCGGCTGAGTTCGCCCGATCCCTGCGGGAGCAGTCCGCCCTCGCCGTCACCGAGACAACGTTCCGCGACGCGCACCAGTCGCTCCTCGCGACCCGCGTGCGCACCCGGGACCTGGTCCGGGTCGGACCGCACGTCGCACGCATGACTCCGCAGCTTCTCTCGGTCGAGGCCTGGGGCGGCGCGACGTACGACGTGGCGCTGCGGTTCCTCGCCGAAGATCCATGGGAGCGTCTCGAGGCGCTTCGCGCGGCGATGCCGAACATCCCCATCCAGATGCTCCTGCGCGGCCGGAACACCGTGGGCTATACGCCGCGCCCGGTCGCCGTGACCGACGCGTTCGTGCGCGAGGCGGCCGCGACCGGGATCGACATCTTCCGGATCTTCGACGCGCTCAACGACGTCTCGCAGATGCGCCCGGCCATCGACGCGGTCCTCGGCACCGGCACCGCGGTCGCCGAGGTCGCCGTGTGCTACACCGGCGACCTGCTCGACCCGAGCGAGCCTCTGTACACGCTCGACTACTACCTCCGGCTCGCCGAGAGCATCGCGGAGTCGGGCGCGCACATCATCGCCATCAAGGACATGGCCGGTCTTCTGCGCCCCGCCGCCGCCGCCAAGCTCGTGAGCGCGCTGCGCGAGCGGTTCGACCAGCCGGTCCACGTGCACACGCACGACACCGCGGGCGGCCAGCTCGCCACGCTCCTCGCGGCCAGTGCCGCCGGGGCGGATGCGGTGGATGCCGCGGCCGCACCCCTCGCGGGAACGACGAGCCAGCCGTCGCTCTCCGCGCTCGTCGCCGCGCTCGCCCACACCGAACGCGACACGGGCCTCGACCTCCAGGCCGTGAGCGACCTCGAGCCGTACTGGGAGGCCGTCCGGCACCTCTACCGTCCGTTCGAGTCGGGCCTTCCGGGCCCCACGGGTCGCGTCTACCACCACGAGATCCCCGGCGGGCAGCTGTCCAACCTCCGCCAGCAGGCGATCGCGCTCGGTCTCGCGGACGACTTCGAGCTGATCGAGGACATGTACGCCTCCGCCGACCGCATCCTCGGTCGCATACCGAAGGTGACGCCCTCCTCGAAGGTCGTCGGCGACCTCGCCCTCGCCCTCGTCGCAGCTCGCGCCGATCCCGCCGACTTCGAGGAGAACCCTCAGGCCTACGACATCCCGGACTCGGTGGTCGGGTTCATGGCGGGCGAGCTCGGCGATCTGCCCGGCGGCTGGCCCGAGCCGTTCCGCACGAAGGTGCTGGCCGGGCGCGAGATCTCCATCGAGGTTCCGCCCCTGACGCCCGACGAGGAGGCCGGCCTCGAGGGCGACGGCCTCACCCGGCGCCGCACGCTCAATCGTCTCCTCTTCCCGGCGCCCACCAAGCAGTTCGAGGAGAACCGCGAAGCCTACGGCGACCTCTCGGCTCTCGGCACGCCCGATTACCTCTACGGGCTGAAGCCGGGGGAGGAGCATGTGGCCGAGATCGACCCGGGCGTCCAGCTGTACGTCGGACTCGAGGCGATCGGCGAGCCAGACCCCAAGGGCATCCGCACCGTCATGACGACGCTCAACGGTCAGCTCCGCCCCGTCTACGTCCGCGACCGGTCCATCAAGGTCGACACGGTCGCCGCCGAGAAGGCCGACACGTCGAAGCCGGGTCAGGTCGCCGCGCCGTTCTCGGGAGCCGTCACTCTCAAGACCGCGGTCGGCGATGTCGTCACCGCGGGGCAGCCGGTCGCATCGATCGAGGCGATGAAGATGGAGGCCGCCATCACGGCATCCGTCGACGGCGTCGTCGAGCGGCTCGCCATCGTGGGCACCCAGCAGGTGGAGGCGGGCGACCTTTTGGTCGTCATCCGTCCTGCGCAGTAACCTGGGGGAGGGGCACGACGCCCGATCCACCCCCTGGAGACCATGCTGTGACGCCCGACCGCAATGACCAGTCAGCCGAAGAAGAATCGCAGAACGGGATTCTCGCCGATACCGGCGCCGTCGACGCGACGGGCTTCGGGATCCTCGGAGACTCCACCGCGCAGGTGAGCGTCGTCATCCCGTCCCACGACGACGACGAGATCGACGATGAGGACGTGATCGGCGACGAAGTCGACATCGAACCTGAGATCATCGAACCTGAGATCATCGAGGCGGAGTTCGCCCCTGAGGAGATCCCGGCCGATTCCCCTGCGTATGTCGATGTCATCGACGCCGAGGAGTTCACGCAGGGGCCCGTCGAGGACTTCACCGCCGACAGCGAGACCGAGCCGACAGAGGAGGCCGAAATCGTGACAGAAGAGGCATCTTCCGACCGCGACGAGACGCGCACGGCGTACCTGCCGCCCGCTGCGACGAGCACCGGCGCCGTGCCGACCACGACCGGATCGACGCCCGCGACGCGCCGTGAGGCGCACGCCGACAACGCCGACCGCGCCGAACGCGCCGACCGCGCGCAGGTCGTCGAGCGGGTGGCCCCTCGTTCGGATGTCTCACTCAGCTCCAAGCGCCTCGGCGAATTCGAGCCGGGTCGCGAATCCGCCGACCTGCTCACGGCGGACCGCCTGCTCGATCCGCACCAGGTCGTCCGGTCGGAGCCCGAAGGCGCGTGGCAGCACTTCGTCTACTCGATCACCGGCCACCGGATCAACCTCGGGGACGGCAAGAAGGCGAAGGCCCGTAAAGAGCTCGACCGGCGCATCGCCGCCCCCCTTGGGGTCGGCGCACGCTTCGTGCCCGTGATGTCGCGCAAGGGCGGGGTCGGAAAGACCACGATCACGACGCTGCTCGGCATGGCGCTGGCGGATGCCCGCGACGACCGGATCATCGCCGTCGACGCCAACCCCGATCGCGGCACGCTCGCCGATCGGATCACGCATCAGAACGGCAAGACCGTCCGCGATCTTGTTCGCGAGCGCGCCGAGATCTCGGGGTACGCCGGGGTCTCCTCGGTCGTCGCCCGCGACGACACACGACTGGACGTGCTGGCATCGGATGCCGATCCTCGCGTCTCGGAGGCTTTCAGCGACCGCGACTACCAGGACGTCGCAACGCTCGCGGCGCACTACTACTCGATCGTGCTGACCGACACCGGCACAGGCATCGTGCACTCGGTCATGGAGGCGACGCTGGAGCTCGCCGACCAGCTCGTCATCGTCTCCGGACTGAGTGTCGATGAAGCGCGGCTGGCCTCCGAGACGCTGACGTGGCTCGAGACGAACGGCTACGCCGAGCAGGTGCGCGGCGCTGTCGTGGTGCTCAACAACTCGCGCCCCGGACTGCCGCTCGTGCAGCTCGACGAGCTCGAGACGCACTTCCGCACCCGCGTGCGCGCCGTCGTCCGGATGCCCTACGACCCGCACATCGCCGCCGGCAGCGCGATCACGTTCCGCGACCTCCGGCCCGCGACGCTGCTCGCTGCTCGCGACCTCGCGGCGACTGTCGTCGAGGGGCTGCGGTCGCTCGCCTCGGCGGCCTGACGTGACAGTACGTCCCATCCGCCTCTTCGGCGACCCCGTTCTGCGTGCCCCGAGCGCTCCCATCACACACATCGATGACGGGATCCGCGCGCTCGTGCAGGATCTTCTCGACACCGTCGCGCTTCCCGGCAGGGCTGGTGTCGCCGCACCCCAGATCGGTGTGGGACTTCGCGCGTTCAGCTACAACATCGACGGCGACATCGGCTACATCCTGAACCCGGAGGTCGTCGAGGTCTCCGGAGACGTCGTTCCGACGGGCGAGGGATGCCTCTCCGTGCCGGGGCTGTGGCACGACGCGCTGCGGCATCCCTCTGCCAAGGTCGTCGGCATGGACCTCGACGGCGACGAGGTGGTGCTCGAAGGCGAGGGACTGCTCGCTCAGGCGCTGCAGCACGAGACGGACCACCTGGACGGGATGCTGTACATCCAGCGCCTCTCGCCTGAGGACCGCAAGGCCGCGATGCGTGAGATCCGGCAGAGCGACTGGTTTTGATAGGTGAGAGGGCCGAGGTGGCAACCCCGGCCCCTCTCATCTCAGCTCATCAGCCGCCGAGCGACACGTTCGTGGTCGACACGGGCACGTTATAGAGTGCGTCGATCTCGCCGGCGAAGTCGTCGAGGATGACGTTGCGCTTGATGCTCATCTTCGGCGTGAGGTGACCGCTCGCTTCGCTCCACTCCGTCGTGAGGATGGTGAACTTGCGGATCGACTCGGCGCGCGACACGTTCTTGTTGGCGGCGTCGATGGCGCGCTGAACCTCGGCGCGGACGGCGCTGTTCTTGGCGGCATCGGTGAGGGTCATGTCGCCAGGCAGACCGTTGTTCGCGAGCCACGTCGGCAGCATCTCGGGATCGAGCGTCACCAGCGCCGAGATGAACGGGCGCTTGTCACCGACGACGACGACCTGTCCGACGATGGGGTTGGCGCGGATCGGGTCCTCGAGCGCGGCCGGCGCGACGTTCTTCCCGCCGGCCGTGACGATGATCTCCTTCTTGCGGCCGGTGATGGTGAGGAAGCCCTCCCCGTCGAACGTGCCGATGTCGCCCGTCTTGAACCAGTCGCCGTCGAAGGTGGCCGCCGTCGCCTCGGGGTTGTTCCAGTACTCCTTGAAGACGTTGATGCCGCGGACTTCGATCTCGCCGTCCTCGGCCAGCCGGACCCCGACGCCGGGCAGCGCCGGTCCGACGGTGCCGATCTTCGACTTGCGCGCGAGGTTGACCGTCGCCGGAGCGGTCGTCTCGGTGAGGCCGTAGCCCTCGAGGATGACGACGCCGAGGCTGTGGAAGAAGTGGCCGAGCCGGGGTCCGAGCGGTGCGGATCCTGAGACGGCGTAGACGACGCGGCCGCCCATCGCTTCGCGCAGCTTGCTGTAGACGAGCCGGTCGAAGAGCGCGAACTTGATCCTCGTGCCGAGGGGGACCTTCTTGCCCTCCTCCTGCAGCGTGGAGTGCTCCACGGCGGTGTGGGCAGCAGCGCGGAAGATCTTGCCCTTGCCGCCCGCCTCGGCTTTCTGCTCCGCCGAGTTGTAGACCTTCTCGAACACACGCGGAACGGCCAGCAGGAAGGTCGGCTTGAACGAGCCGAGTGCCGGCAGCAGGTTCTTCGTGTCGGGCTGGTGGCCGGTCTTCACGCCGGCGTGGATCGCGAGGATCGAGATGAAGCGGGCGAAGATGTGCGCGGTGGTGATGAACAGCAGGGTCGATGCCCCGGGCGCCTCGACGACTTCGCTCAGCGCCTTCGCCGAGTTGCGGCACAGCTCGACGAAGTTGCTGTGGGTGAGCACGCACCCCTTCGGCCGCCCGGTCGAGCCGGACGTGTAGATGAGCGTGGCGATGTCGGACCCGTTGGCGATGTTCCGCCGGCGCTCGATCTCGGCATCCGGAACATCCTTGCCCTGCTCGGCGAGCTTCGCGAGGTCGCCCGTGTGCATCGACCAGGTGGAGCGGATGAGTGGCAGCTCGGAGCGCGCCTCGTCGAGGCGCGCGGTGTGGTCGGGAAGCTCGGTGATGCAGGCGACGGCGCCCGAGTCGGTGAGGTTCCACGTGATCTGCGCGGGGGAGTTCGTCTCGTAGATCGGCACCATCACGGCACCGGCGAAGAAGAGCCCGAAGTCGACCAGGCTCCACTCGTAGGTGGTGCGGGCGATGAAGCCGACCTTGTCGCCCGGCTCGATGCCGGCGGCGGCGAAGCCCTTGGCGAGCGCGATCACCTGACGCTGGAACTCGGCGGCCGAGATGTCGCGCCATCCGTCGCCGTCGGGCACGGCGAACAGCGCGCGATCCGGCGTCTTCTTCACCCGCTCCACGAGCAGATCTGTGACATTGGCCTGCGGGTCTGCAGGGACGATCGGGGGGACTTCGAACTGAACCATCGGCAACTCCTTCGGTACCGGTTGCGTGTCGGGCATGCCTGGTTCGAGTGTATGCGGTCGACCTCGCGACGCCGGGCGACCGGCGGGAGGCCGGGCGCATGCGCGACGCGTCGCGCCGATAGACTGCAACGCGCCATCGCGTCGCGGTGCGCGGGAAAGGGAGTGCAGTGCTCAAGGTCGGGATCGACATCGGCGGGACCAAGATCGCAGGCGGTGTCGTCGACGAAGAGGGGCACATCGTCGAGAAGCTCCGCGTCGAGACGCCGGTCGATCCGCAGGCGCTCGAAGATGCCGTCGTCGACATGGTCCGGCACTTCTCCGACTCCTATGAGGTCGGCGCCGTCGGAGTCGCCGCCGCCGGTTTCGTCGACCGCGACGGTGCCGTCATCATCCACGCACCCAACATCGACTGGCACAACGAGCCCCTCAAGCAGAAGCTCGAGGCCCGGCTCCAGACTCCGGTCTCGATCGAGAACGATGCGAACGCGGCGGGCTGGGCGGAGTACCGCTTCGGCGGCGGCGCGCACGTCGACGACATGGTGATGCTGACGCTCGGCACGGGCGTCGGCGGAGCGGTCGTGCTCGGTGGTCACCTCTATCGCGGCGGCCACGGCATCGGGGGCGAGCTCGGGCACACGCGCTTCACCCGTGACGGCCGGGCGTGCGGATGCGGGCAGAACGGATGCCTCGAGCAGTACGCCTCCGGGCGCGCGCTGCAGCGTGAGGCCAACGAGATCGCCGACGCCGGCGGGATCGGCGAGGGGCTCGCGGCCGTCCGGGCCGAGAAGGGCTCGATCAGCGGCCCCGCCGTCTCCCGCCTCGTCCTCGCCGGTGACCCGGGTGCGCTGGAGGCGCTTCGTCGCGTCGCCACAGCCCTCGGCGAGGCGTGCGGCGGATTCCAGGCCGTGCTCGACCCTTCGCTCTTCGTCATCGGCGGCGGGGTGGCAGAGCTCGGAGACATCCTGCTCGAGCCGGTGCGCATCGCCTATGAGACTTCGCTCCCGGGCTACGGCGACCGCCCGGTCGCCCAGTTCGCCATCGCGCGCCTCGGCAATGACGCCGGGATCATCGGGGCCGCGGACCTCGCGGGAGGCGACGCGTAGCGGTGTTCTACTGGCTCATGAAGTACGTCGTGATCGGACCGATCACGAAGGCGATCTGGCGCCCCTGGGTCGTCGGCCGACGCAACATCCCGGCATCCGGAGCCGCGATCCTCGCGAGCAACCATCTGTCGTTCGTGGACTCCGTGTTCCTCCCGCTCATGATCGACCGCCCCGTGTCCTTCCTCGCCAAGAGCGACTACTTCACCGGTCGCGGCCTCAAGGGCTGGGCGACGCGGATGTTCTTCAAGATGACGGGGATGATCCCCATCGACCGGTCTGGCGGCAAGGCGTCGGAGGCATCGCTCAACACGGGTCTTCAGGTGCTGGGCCACGGCGATCTGCTCGGGATCTACCCCGAGGGCACCCGCAGCCCTGACGGCAAGCTGTATCGCGGCCGGACAGGGCTCGCGCGGATGGCCCTCGAAGCGCGGGTGCCGGTGATCCCCGTCGTCATGGTCGACACCGACACGATGCTTCCGACCGGCACGCATGTGCCGCGGATCGTCCGCGTCGGGATCGTCATCGGCGAGCCGCTGGACTTCTCGCGCTTCGCCGGCATGGAGGGCGATCGCTACATCCTGCGCTCGGTGACCGATGAGATCATGGTCGCGCTGCAGCGACTCGGAGAGCAGCAGTACGACGACGTCTACGCCTCGACGGTGAAGGACCGTCTCAAGGCGCCACGGGCTCCGAAAGGCGAGACCGCCGCGAAGGCCGTCACGACCACCAAGGCGTAGTACGACCTCGGGGGCCATGCCGCCGCCGATAGACTTGGCGGATGCTTCAGCAGCTGGATCCCCTCGACCACTGGCGCACCCTCCCCATCAAGCAGCAGCCCACGTGGCGCGACACCGATGCCGTGGCCGCCGTTTCCGCCGAGCTCGCCACCCTTCCGCCGCTCGTCTTCGCCGGTGAGGTCGACATCCTGCGGGAGCGTCTCGGGCGTGCCGCGGAGGGCAAGGCCTTCCTCCTTCAGGGCGGCGACTGCGCCGAGACGTTCGCCGGCGCCACGGCCGAGCAGATCCGCAACCGCATCAAGACGGTCCTGCAGATGGCCGTCGTGCTGACCTACGGCGCCTCGATGCCGATCGTGAAGATGGGGCGGATGGCCGGCCAGTTCGCCAAGCCGCGCTCGAGCGACACCGAGACCCGGGGTGACGTCACTCTTCCCGCCTACCGCGGTGACATCGTCAACGGCTTCGACTTCACCGAGGCATCCCGCCAGGCCGACCCCGCGCGGCTGCTCAAGGGCTACCACACCGCCGCGTCGACGATCAATCTGATCCGCGCGTTCACCCAGGGCGGCTTCGCCGACCTCCGCGAGGTGCACAGCTGGAACAAGGGCTTCGCGCAGAACCCGGCCAACCAGAAGTACGAGCGCCTCGCCGGTGAGATCGACCGTGCCATCCGGTTCATGGAGGCGGCCGGCGCCGACTTCGACGAGCTGCGACGGGTCGAGTTCTACACCGGCCACGAGGGTCTGCTCATGGACTACGAGCGCCCGATGACGCGCATCGACTCGCGTACCGGCACGCCGTACAACACCTCCGCGCACTTCGTGTGGATCGGCGAGCGCACGCGCGATCTCGACGGGGCGCACATCGACTACTTCTCGAAGATCCGCAACCCCATCGGGGTCAAGCTCGGTCCGTCCACGAGCCCCGACACGGTGCTCGAGCTGATCGACAAGCTCGATCCCGAGCGCGAGCCCGGCCGCCTGACGTTCATCACGCGCATGGGTGCCGGCAAGATCCGTGACGCCCTGCCGCCGCTGCTCGAGGCTGTCCGCAACTCGGGTGCGACTCCGCTCTGGGTCACCGACCCCATGCACGGCAACGGCATCACCACGCCGACGGGGTACAAGACCCGTCGCTTCGACGACGTCGTCGACGAGGTCCGTGGCTTCTTCGACGCACATCGCGCGGTCGGCACGTTCCCCGGCGGCATCCACGTCGAGCTCACCGGCGACGACGTGACGGAGTGCCTCGGCGGCTCGGAGGAGATCGACGAGGCGGCCCTCGCAACGCGCTACGAGTCGCTGTGCGACCCGCGCCTGAACCACATGCAGTCGCTGGAACTCGCGTTCCTGGTGGCCGAGGAGCTCGAGAAGCTCTGATCTCAGAGCACCGCGCGGATCCGCATGGAGACCACGGTGCCCTTGGTGTGCTTCGAGTCGGCCTTGGGGTCCTGCGCCTCGACCTCGGTGACGGGGTCGGGGAAGAGGTCCCAGCTCGAGTTGTAGTCGAACTGGAATCCCGCGTCGTCCAGCGCTGCCTTCGCCTGATCCCGGGTCATCCCGACGACGTTCGGGACGGGGAACAGCGGCGGACCCGCCGACACCACGAGCGTGACCGCTTCGCCGGGTCGCCACGAACCGCCGCCGTCGCGATCCGCGATGCGGATGACGAGCCCTTCGTCGACGCTTTCGCTGGTCTCCTCGGTGGTCCCGGCGATCTGCAGTCCCTTGGCGTTCAGCGCCGCGGTGGCGTCGCCGACGCTCTTGCCTGCGACATCCGGAACCGGCCCCACTGAGACCGAGAGCACCGCCGAATCGCCTTCGTGCACCGTGCAGCCGGGCGTGCAGTCGTAGGCGGGTTCCCCCGAGCGCGGCGTGACGGTCGCACCGATGACGGTGTTCTCGGCGTCGCCCGTGAAGTACTTCTCGTCCTCGCCGACGCTCACCCGGACGCCCTCGAAGGCGGCGCGCGCCTGGTCGGCCGGCATCCCCGCGAATGCCGTGAGCGCGTGATCCTGCGGGCCCTTCGAGACGAGGACCGTCACGCTGGACGCTTTGTCGACGCGGGCTCCGGCATCCGGATCCGAACCCGTCGTGGTTCCTGCGGGCACGTCGAAGTCGAAGACGTCCTCCTGCACGGCGACCAGGCCTTCGGCCGCGAGCGCGCCCTGCGCCTGCTCGAAGGTCATGTTGGCAACCTCGGGCACCGCGATCTGCGACCCGGGTCCCGAGCCGAACCACCAGCCGATCCCGGCGGCGAGCGCAGCGAGCACGATGACGAGGGCGAAGAGCCACCCGCCCTTCCGGGCGCGGCGCTTCGTGGCGGTCCGCAGCCGCGCCGCGTTGTCGACGTCGTCGATCGCAGCCATCGGTCCGGTGATGGCGGTGGGGAGCACTTTGGTCAGCTCCGCCTGAGCGCCGTCCTCGTCCCGGATGACGGACGTGGGGGCCGTGCGGGCGACCTGCGGCTGGATGCCGAGCTCCCGCTCGATCTCGCGCAGGCGATCGAGCATCTCCCGCGCATCGACAGGCCGGTCGTCCGGGGACTTCTCGGTCGACCACAGCACAAGCTCGTCGAACTGCTCGGGCACCCCCGGATTCTTGACGCTGGGCCGGGGCACCGAGTCGGTCGCGTGCTGGAAGGCGATCTGCATCGGCTGCTCGCCCTGATAGGGCTGCTCACCCGCGAGCATCTCGTAGAGCATGATGCCCAGCGAGTAGATGTCGCTGCGGGCGTCGGCGGTTCCGCGCGTCACGAGCTCGGGAGCGAGGTACGCGATCGTTCCCAGCAGCTGGGCGCCGGTGGCGGTGTTCGCGGTCGTCGCCCGTGCGAGGCCGAAGTCGCCGATCTTGATGCGGCCGTCCTCGGCGAGCAGCACGTTCTCGGGCTTCACGTCGCGGTGCACGATCCCCGCCCGGTGCGCCGCGGCGAGGCCCGAGAGGATGGCATCCATGATCGTGATCGTCTGCGCGAGTGTCAGGCGCTTCTGCTCGCGCAGGAGCTCGCGCAGAGTGATGCCGGGCAGGTACTCCATGACGAGATACGCCATGTCGCCGTCCTGACCCTGGTCGAAGACGTTGACGACGTGCGGATCGGCGAGGCGCGCGGCCGCGCGGGCCTCCTGGATGAACCGGCTCTGGAACACGGTGTCGTCGCTCAGGTGCCCGTGCATGACCTTGAGCGCGATGCGCCGCTCGAGCCGCAGGTCGGTCGCGACGTACACGGTCGCCATGCCGCCGCGCGCGATGCGCGCGCGCACCCGGTATCGGCCGTCGACCAGACGTCCGATCAGCGGGTCGGCCTGCTGACTCGTGCTCACGGCTCAGAGTCTACGGATGCAACGGTGGCAGCCAGCGGAGCGCCTCACCCGGCCGGCCTCTGGGCACGCGTCACCCGTAGGTCACGAGCAGAGCGGTGGCGGCGTTCTCCCATCGGGCGTAGGCCTCCGGATGAGCGGAGATCTGCACCGCCTGAGCCGCTTGCGTGAAGGTGAGGTTCTGCCAGCCCGGGATGTCGAGCAGGCCCCGGGTGTTCGCGCCGTTGGGGTCGGAGCGACCCCCGTAGAAGGCGCGTGCAGCCCGCCCGGCATCCTGCACCTCGGCCTCCGTGCCCCAGCCTGCGGTGGGACGCTGCTGGAAGAGGCCCAGGGAGTCGCGGTCCCCCCAGCCGAGGTTCCGCAGCGACGACTCCTGGAGGGCTGCGCCGAGCGCGATCGCGATCCCGCGATCCGGCACTCCGAGCTCCCTGCCGATCCCGATGATCAGCTGCACGTGCCCGACCTGCTCGCCGGACAGCGACGGCACGGGCTCTTGGACAAGCGGGGTGGGGGCGGGGGAGGGAGCGGGCGCGGGGGGCGCTGCCGGAGCCGCGCCGGGAAGCGCCAGCTTCTGGCCGGGGTAGATGATCGACGACCAGCCCAGCCCGCTCGCGGCGAACAGCGCCTGCACCGTGATGCCGTGCGCCCCGGCGATGGCGCTGAGGGTGTCTCCGGCCTGCACCGTGTACGTGGCCGGGCCCGCGACGGGCGCCGGGGGAGCGGTGGGCGGGGCCGGTGCTGCCGGGGCGGGCGCGGCGCCGCCGGCGATCTTCAGCGTCTGACCGGGGTAGATGATCGACGCCCATCCGAGTCCGTTGGCCGCGAAGAGCGCCTGCACGGTGATGCCGTGACGCTGGGCGATCGCGCTGAGGGTGTCTCCGGGCACGACCGCATACGTTCCGGATGCCGGAGCCGGCGGAGCGGGCGCGACGGCCGGAGTCGAGGGTGCGGTGCCCGTCAAGCGCAGAACCTGGCCTGGGCGGATGATCGATTCCCTGGACAGTCCGTTGATGGCGAGGATGTCGGCCGTGCGGAGTCCGTATCGCACCGCGATGCCGAAGACGGTGTCACCGCGTGCCACGGTGTAGGTGTCGGGAACGGCGACGGATGCGGGAGCCCGCTGGGGCACGACCACACCGGTGACGCCGAGCAGCGGCATCCGTGCGGGCTGCGGCTCGACTTCTCGCTCGGTGGCGCCGGCGGCCGGACCGCTCAAGAGCAGCGCGATGGATCCTGCCAGTGCGGCAGGCGCTGCGGCACCGACCAGCCGCTTGCGGTTACTCAGGTGTCGCACGAGATTCCCCCTCTGTGACTCCGCCACCGTGTCACGGAAGTAAAAAGCTGTCAACCAGCGGTAAATGCGGGAGAGATGTGACTGATGGGGCCAATGGGATGAGCGGTCGCCGGCGTCAGTGGCGAAACGCTGATGGAGGCAGCAAGCGTGGAATGAGATAGTGGTGTGGTGACCGCTGATCCCGCTCCGCGACTCGAAATCGAATGGCTGACCCTTCCCGAACTGGTCGAGACTCTCGGTGAGCCGCTCGGCCGCGTGCGCCGCATGCTCGACGAGCAGCAGCTGATCGGCTCGCGCCGTGACGGGTCGCTCCGAGTGCCGGCGCTGTTCATCATGGACGGGCATCCGCTCTCGTCCCTGCGGGGCACGGCGATCGTCCTCCACGATGCGGGCTTCACCGATGACGAGGCCATCGACTGGCTGCTGACAACGGAGGATTCGCTCGGCCACGCGCCGATCGAGTCGCTGCGCGCCGGGCGCAAGAGCGAGGTCCGTCGCGTCGCGCAGGCGCTGGGCTGAGCCGCAGCCCGAAACCGCTATCGCGCCCGATCAGTTCGTGCGCACGGTCGCAGCGCGCGCGAGCTCGCGCAGTTCACTGACAGCGGCGTTGCCGAGACGCGCTCCCGAGAGCGATCGCTCCGCTTCACGCGCGTAGGCGGCGATGAGCTCCTCGACCCGGTCGAGCGCACCGGTGTCGACGATCGTGCGCTGAAGCGCGGCGACCTGCACGTCGTCGAGTTCGGCATCGCCCACCAGTTCGTCGACCAGGCGCCGTGCCGGAGCATCCAGCTGTTCACGCGTGTAGGCGATCAGCACGGTGCGCTTTCCCTCCCGAAGGTCGTCGCCCGACGGCTTCCCTGTCTGCTCCTCGTCGCCGAAGACCCCCAGCACGTCATCGCGCAGCTGAAACGCCATGCCGAGCGGGTGGCCGAACGCCGCGAGGGCGGCCAGTTGTGCGGCATCCGCTCCGGCCAGGGCGGCGCCGACCGCGAGCGGCTGCTGCACGCTGTACCGCGCAGATTTGAGGGATGCCACCCTCAGCGCCCGTTCGGCGTGCCGGTCGTCGGGCTCGGTGCGAAAGGCAGACTCCTCGGCGATGTCGAGGAACTGCCCGACCGTCACGTCGCGCCGCATGCGCGAGTACTCGGCTCGAGCGGCCGCCGCAGGTCCGGCAGGGGCGGTCGTCAGCCCCTGCTCGAGCAGATCGTCGCTCCAGGCGACGAGGAGGTCTCCCAGCAGGATGGCCGCTGACCCCCCGAAAGAAGCCGCGTCGCCGACCCAGCCTGCCGAACGGTGAGACTCTTCGAGGGCGCGGTGCGCCGCGGGCCGGCCGCGCCGTGTGTCGGAGTTGTCGATGACGTCGTCGTGGACGAGTGCGGCCGCGTGGAAGACCTCGAGGGCGGCGGCCGCTGCCAGCAGCTCGTCGGGAATGTCCGCGGAGCCGCCTCCGGCCTCGGCGACCGCCCTGAATCCGGCCATGCAGAACCTGCCCCGGAGCCTCTTTCCTCCGTGGAGAGCCCGCGCCGCGGCCTCGATGAAGAGGGCTGCTTCCGGGCCCCATCCGGATGCCGCATCCCTCTCAGCCGTGACGAAGGTCTCTACTCGCTGGGAAATCGCCGCGACGGCGTCCGGAGGGGGTGACACGGGCCTAGCCTAGTGATCGACGGCACGCGTACAATCGATCCGTCTAGACCGCAAGAGGGGGATGCATGCCACTCTCCGAACAGGAGCAGCGACTGCTCGATGAGATGGAGCGCCATCTCATGCGCAACGACGCGGACGTCGTGAGCGCGCCGCGCGATGGGCGCACGCTGAGTTATCGCAACATCGTCTACGGCACGATCCTCGTGCTGCTGGGGCTGGGCGGGCTCATCATCGGCGTTTCGACCGAACTCGTGGTCGTGGGTGTCATCGCGTTCATCGTGATGCTCGGCGGAGTCGTTCTCGCCGTCACACCCACCCCCGGACCCGGCCGTCTCCCCGCCGACCCGGAGAAGTCCGCCACGCAGCGTTCCTCTTCTTCGTTCATGGATCGAATGAACGATCGCTGGGACCGGCGACAGGATGGCCAGTCCGGGAACTGACACCGGGGCCTCCGCTACGCGGCGCCGATCACCGATCCACCTGAGCACCGACCTTCGGGTCGGTGCTTTTTTTGTGCGCGCCGACCGCTCCGGGGAGGAGGGGCTCCACGCGTGGTGCGCAGGGGTGTCAAAGTGGAGGAAAGTGGAGTAGCGTGGGATCACAACCCGCGGGGGGCCGGACAAAGGGGGTGATGTGCCGATGCTTTTGGGCACGCACACTCCCAAGCTCGACGAAAAGGGTCGGGTGATCCTTCCGTCCAAGTTCCGCGACGATCTCGGCCCCGGCGTCGTCATCACCCGCGGACAGGAGCGCTGCCTGTACGTCTTCAGCACGTCGGAGTTCGAGCGTGTGTACGAGCGGATTCGCGAAGCACCCCTCACCAACAAGCAGGCCCGTGACTTCCAGCGGATGTTCCTCTCCGGCGCCAGCGCCGAAAAGCCGGACAGCCAGAACCGGGTCACCATCCCGCCTCACCTGCGCACGTATGCCGGCCTCGAGCGCGACCTGGTCGTCACCGGTGTCGGCGCCCATGCGGAGGTCTGGAACGCGGACGCGTGGGACGCCTACGCCGAAAGCAACGAAGACACGTATTCCGAGATGGAGCAGGAGGTGATTCCCGGCCTGTTCTGAGCCCCTCGGCCGTGACTCCCAGCCGCTCCCGCCCTGACGCACTTCCCCGGTGTCAGGTCAGAGCGGATGGGGATCAGGGCGGAGGGACACCCCGGAAGCCCCGACATCATGAACCTGCGCGACATTCACACCCCCGTCCTCCTCGATCGCTGCGTCGACCTCCTGGCACCTGCGCTGCAGCGCGAAGGTGCCGTGCTCGTCGACGCGACCCTCGGTATGGCGGGACACGCCGAGGCCTTCCTCGAGCGCTTCGCCGGCATCCGGCTGATCGGCCTCGACCGCGACCAGGACGCCCTGCGCATCGCGGGGGAGCGACTGGCTCCGTTCGGTGACCGCGTCACCCTCGTCCACACGGTCTACGACGGCATCGTCGAGGCGGTCGCTTCCGCCGGTCTGCGTAAGGTCGACGGCATCCTGTTCGATCTGGGCGTCTCGTCCTTGCAGCTCGACGTCGCCGATCGGGGATTCGCATATTCGAAGGACGCGCCCCTCGACATGCGGATGGACCAGTCGGCCGGCGTGACCGCCGCCGACATCGTCGCCACCTACAGCGAAGGGCAGCTGCGGCGCATCTTCGAGCGGTACGGCGAGGAGAAGCTGTCCGGTCGCTACGCGCGAGCCATCATCGCGGCGCGCGCCGAGGGGCCGATCGATCGGTCGGGTCGCCTGGTCGAGATCCTCATCGCCGCGACCCCCTACGCCGCCCAGCGGTCGGGGCACCCGGCCAAGCGGGTCTTCCAGGCGCTGCGCATCGAGGTCAACGCCGAGCTCTCGGTGCTGGAACGAGCGATCCCCGCGGCGCTCGACGTGCTCGGCGTCGGCGGCCGGATCGTCGTCATGTCGTACCAGTCGCTCGAGGACCGGCTCGTCAAGAGAGTCTTCGCGGATGCCGCCGCCTCCACGGCACCATCGAGGCTGCCTGTCGAGCTTCCCGAGCACGCCCCTAGGTTCCGGCAGCTCGTCAAGGGGGCTGAGCTGGCGTCCGAGGAAGAGATCGCGCGCAACCCGCGCGCCACGCCCGTGCGCCTGCGCGCACTCGAGCGGATAAGGGAGGCGGCATGAGCCTTGCAGCATCGAGCACCCTCGCTCCTGTCCGGCCCGCGGCTCCCGGCAGGCGGCTGCAGGTCGTCAGTGCGCCCGCGCGCCGTCGTCGGCCCAAGGTGGCCTACGCCGTCGTCGCGGTCGCCGGCGCCATCGCCATCGGAGCGGCCCAGATGGCGCTCTCGGTCCTGACGACCCAGGGCTCGTACCAGATCGCCGACCTCACGAGCCAGCAGCGACAGCTCGACTGGAAGAAGCAGATGCTCTACGACGATGTCGCCGGGCTGAGCTCGCCCCAGTACCTCGCCGCGAACGCCGCCGCACTGGGCATGGTGATCAACGAGTCCCCGAGCTACCTGCGGCTGAGCGACGGGGAGATCCTCGGCGCGAGCCAGGTGGCGGTCGGCGCCTCCTCCGTCGACGCGATCGGTCGGGGTGCCGTCGCCAACGCGCTCATCACGGACACCCCCCTGGTGACCGATCCCGATGCCACGATCGCGGGGGCACCTGTCGCGCCGGTGGAAGGGTCCGCCGCAGATGGGACGACCGCTGACGGCGTGGCGCCGGTCGTCAACACGCCGCCACCCCTCACCGACGGACTGCCCACCCCGAGCACACACTGAGACATGACCACCAGAAGCACTCGCAGTCAGCGTCGCAGAACCGTGGTCGCACTCGGCGTCGTCCTCGCGATCCTCGCCGGCTTCATCGTCCGGCTGGTCGACATCCAGGTCGTGAGCGCGGGCGAGCACATCGAGGACTCCCTCGCGACCGCACTCGGAAGCTCGCGACCGCTCTACGGCACACGCGGGGCGATCGTGGACGAGTCGGGCCAGACGCTGGCGGGCAGCATCCTTCTCTACGATGCTCAGCTCGACCCCTCGAACGTCGGCTCGATCAATCGCGAGAAGGCGGACGGAACGACCGAGAAGGTGCCGTGGCCGCAGCTCGCCGGCGAGATCGGCGAGATCACCGGGCAGACGGCCGACGAGGTGCAGCAGATCGTCGACGATGCGAGAGCAGTCGACCCGAACTCGCAGTACGCCAAGCTCAAGCGGGGACTTTCGACCGAGCAGTACCGGGCTCTCGCCGCCCTCGGCATCCCGTTCCTGTACTTCGACCCGCATCCCTCGCGCATGTACCCGGATGGCGCCGTCGCGGGCAACCTCGTCGGCTACATGGGCATCGACGACGAGCCCCTCGGTGGTCTCGAGCAGACCCAGAACAGCTGCCTGACGGCCGACAACGGCAAGGTCGTCTACGAGAAGGGCAAGGATGGCGTCGTCATCCCCGGCACGGAGGTCTCGACGCCCGCTGTCGATGGCGGCACTCTCCAGCTGACGATCAACCGCGATCTGCAGTGGTATCTGCAGCAGCTGATCGCGGAGGAGACGCAGAACCAGGCTGCCAAGAGCGGGGCGATCTTCGTGGTCGAGGTGTCGACCGGCAAGATCCGCGCCGCTGCCGACTACCCCACGGTCGACCCCAACGACGTCGATGCCTCGGACCCCAACGACCGCGGCAGCCGCATCTTCACCGACCCGTTCGAGCCGGGTTCGACGTTCAAGCCGCTCACCGCGGCGACCGTCATCGACGCAGGCGGCCAGACGCCGCTGTCCACGGTCTTCGCGGCGGGCGATGAGAAGTTCGCCAACGGAGCGAAGGTCAGCGACTCGTTCGATCACCCCACGAACGAGTACACGCTGACGGGCGTGCTCATCGACTCGTCCAACGCGGGCATCTCGAAATTCGCCGAGCGCGTCAGCGCGCAGACCCGCTACGACTACCTCAAGCGATTCGGGATCGGCGATGGCAGCCACATCCCCTTCGCCGGCCAGGGCAACGGATGGCTCACCACGCCCGACCAGTGGGACAACCAGACCTTCTACAACGTCGCATTCGGCCAGGGCGTGTCCACCACCATCCCGGAGCTCGCCGGCGCCTACCAGGCCATCGCCAACGACGGCGTGAAGGTGCCGCTGTCGCTCGTCGAGTCGTGCACGCAGCCCGACGGCGAGGTCGCCACCCCCGAGCTGCCCCAGCCGACCCGGGTCGTCCAGGAGTCGACGGCGCTCTCGGTGCAGCAGATGATGGAGAATGTCGCGCTGCAGAGCACGCTCGCGCCGCAGATCGCCATCCCCGGCTACCGCATCGCCGACAAGACGGGCACCGGTGAGATCTCGGAGAACGGAACGTACAAGCGGGGCGTCTACTTCACGACGATGCTCGGCTTCGCCCCGGCGGATGATCCGCAGTACCTCGTCGTCGTCACGCTGAACGAGCCCACCAGGGTAAAGTCGTCTGCGGCCAACGCGTCGGCGTTCCAGAAGGCCATGACCCAAGTCCTCAAGACGTACCGGGTGATGCCCGCGACGTCCGCTCCGACGGTCCTCCCCAAGTTCGCGGAGTGACGTCGGATCCGGCCGGAGAACCGATGATCGACCTCACACTTTCCCAGATCGCGCGCGTCGTCTCAGGCGACCTCCGACTCGCCACCGGCGACACTCCGGAGACGATCGTCTCCGGCGCGGTCGACACGGACTCCCGGCTCATCGAGCCGGGAGGAATCTTCGTGGCCAAGCCCGGAGAGGAGACCGACGGGCATCTGTTCGTGGATGCCGCGGTGGAGCGAGGCGCCGTCCTCGCCCTGGTCGAGCGACCGGTCGAGGCATCCGTTTCGCAGATCGTCGTGGCGGATGTCGTGACGGCTCTCGCCGATCTCGCGCGTGAGGTCGTGGCGCAGGTCCGGGCACGAGGCGACCTTCGCGTGGTCGGCATCACCGGGTCCAACGGCAAGACGACCACCAAGAATCTGCTGGCCCGTATCCTCGAGGGCGAAGGCGACACCGTCGCCCCGCGCGCGTCGTTCAACAATGAGGTCGGTGCACCGCTCACGATGCTGCGGGTCACGAACTCCACCAGATACCTCGTGAGCGAGTTCGGAGCGAGCGGGCCGGGCGAGATCGCGCGACTCGCAGGCCTCGTCGACCCCGACATCGGCGTCGTCCTGATGGTCGGCATGGCGCACGCCGGCGGCTTCGGAGGCATCGAGGCGACCCTGGCCGCGAAGTCCGAGCTCGTGCGCGCGATCCGCCCCGGCGGTATCGCCGTTCTGAACGCGGACGACGGGCGTGTGGCCTCGATGGCGTCGATCGCCGAGGAGCGGCATGCCGCGATCCGCTGGTTCGGCCGGGGGCCCCGGGCCGTGGATGTACGCGCCGAAGACGTCGAGGTGACAGCATCCGGAACCCGCTCGACGGTGATCGTCGACGGTGTGACCGCTTCGCTCACCCTCCGCGTCCTCGGTGAGCACCACGTCATGAACGCCCTGGCGGCGATCGCGGCCGCCACCGCCCTCGGGGTGCCGCTGCAGGCGTGCATCGAGCGGCTCGAGACCGTCGACATCGCTGAGCGCTGGCGGATGCAGCCGCTGGGGTCCGAGCGCGTGCGGATCATCAACGACGCGTACAACGCGAGCCCCGACTCCATGGCGGCGGCCCTGCGGACCCTCGCGCAGATCGTCCGACCGGGGGAGCGCACGGTCGCTGTCCTCGGCGCGATGAGCGAGCTCGGCGAGTACGCCGAAGAGGAGCACGACCGCGTGGGCATGCTGGCCGTCCGGCTCGGCGTGCAGCGCATCGTGGTCGTCGGGCCCGAGGCGCGGCGCATGTTCCTCGAGGCGATCGCCCAGGGATCGTGGGACGGCGAGGCCGTCTTCTTCACGACTCAGGACGAGGCCTACGACTACCTCCTGGGTGAGCTGCGCGACGGCGACCGCGTCCTGGTGAAGTCATCCAACTCGGCGGGCCTCCGACACCTCGGCGATCGTCTGGGAGAATCCTTCTCGTGAGATCCCTCCTGACAGCAGCGGCGATCTCGCTCGCATTCACCCTGTTCCTCACGCCGGTCTTCCTCCGCGGCTTCCGCAGGTGGGGCTGGGGTCAGATCATCCGCACGCCCGAAGACGGCAACATCCCACCGCACGAGGCGAAGCGCGGAACGCCCACGATGGGCGGTGTCGTCTTCATCCTCGGCACGCTCGTCGGGTACTTCATCGGCACTTACGCCGGCAACTTCCCGCCGACCATCTCGGGGCTGCTCGTGCTGTGGATGATGGTGGGCTTCGGCATCGTCGGGTTCGTCGACGACTACATGAAGCTCCGGCAGCAGCGCAGCCTCGGCCTGTCGGGATGGCGAAAGGTCATCGGCCAGATCATCGTGGTCGTGCCGTGGGCTGTCGTCTCGCTCAACTTCCCCAACGCGGCAGGCCAGACCCCGGCGTCGCCCTACGTCTCGGTCTTCCGTGATCTGCCTGTGCTGTCGTTCATGGCGCTCGGCCTCATCGTCGGCTGGATCGTCTACATCCTCTGGGTGACGTTCATCGGGGTGGCGTGGTCCAACAGCACCAACGTGACCGACGGCCTCGACGGACTCGCGGCCGGGTCGGGGATCTTCACCGTCGCCGCCATGAGCCTCATCACCTTCTGGCAGTTCCAGCAGCGCTGCGACTCCTCGGAGCTCGTCCCCAACTTCCAGACCGCGTGCTACGGCACGCGCGATCCTCTCGACCTCACGATCGTCGCAGCCGCCTTCGTCGGCGCRCTCGTCGGGTTCCTGTGGTGGAACGCGCCCAAGGCGCAGGTCTTCATGGGCGACGTGGGCTCGATGGCCATCGGCGGCGTCATCGCCGCGATGTCGATCCTCTCCCGCACGGAGGTGCTCGCCGTCATCGTCGCAGGCGTCTTCATCATCGGCCCCGGCTCGGTGATCCTCCAGCGGTGGTACTTCAAGCTCACGCGCGGCAAGCGCCTCTTCCTGATGAGCCCGTTCCACCACCATCTCGAGATGCGCGGCTGGCCCGAGACCACGATCGTCGTGCGGATGTGGATCATCGCGGGCATGCTCGCCGTCACGGGCGTCGGCGCGTTCTACGTGGAATGGCTCGCACGCACATGACCCGGCGCTCCCTCGACTCGCTCACGAGCTGGCACGCGGACTGGAAGGGCCTTCGCGCAGCAGTGCTCGGCCTCTCGATCACGGGGTTCTCCGTGGCCGACACGCTCGCCGAGCTCGGCGCCGATGTGCTGGTCGTCACAGAGAAGGCCGATGAGGACTACGAGCGACTGCTCCCCGTCATCGGCGCACGACTGTGGACCGGAGCTCTGGGCAGCGTCCCCGCCGACCTCTCCGACTTCGCTCCGGACGTCATCATCGCCTCGCCGGGCTTCTCGCCCGCGCATCCGGTGATCTCGTGGGCACGGCAATCCGGGATCCCGCTGTGGGGCGACGTGGAGCTCGCCTGGCGCGTCCGGGACAAGGTCGTGCGGCCGGACGGCAGGCCCGCCGACTGGATCCTCATCACAGGGACCAACGGCAAGACCACCACCACCCGCCTCACGGCCACCATGCTCGTCGAAGGGGGCGTGCGCGCGGCGCCCGTCGGCAACATCGGCACGCCTGTCCTCGACGCGGTGCGCGACCCCGAGGGGTTCGACGCGCTCGTGGTCGAGCTCTCGAGCCATCAGCTCTGGTACCTCGGTCTGCAGTCGGGGCCCGATCCGGTCTCGCCGCACGCGAGCGTGTGCCTCAACCTCGCCGATGACCACCTCGAGTGGCACGGGTCGTTCGAGGCGTATCGCGATGCGAAGGCCCATGTCTACGACAGCACGCGTGTCGCCTGCGTGTACAACAAGTCGGATGCCGCGACCCAGCGCATGGTCGAGGACGCCGACGTCGTCGAAGGCGCACGCGCCATCGGCTTCGACCTCGGCGTGCCGGGCCCGAGCGACTTCGGTCTCGTCGACGGCATCCTCGTCGACCGCGCCTTCCTCGAGGATCGCCGCACCTCGGCGCTCGAGCTCACGACCGTCGAAGACCTCGAGCGCCTCGGTCTCGCGGCTCCGCACATGGTGGCCAATGTCCTCGCGGCCAGTGCCCTCGCTCGCTCTCTCGAGGTGTCGCCCGCCGCCATCCGCCACGCCCTGCGCACCTTCCAGCTCGATCCGCACCGGATGGAGGTCGTCGGGGTCCTCGAGGGCATCACCTGGGTCGACGACTCGAAGGCGACGAACCCCCATGCTGCGGCATCCTCCCTCACCGCCTACCCCGGCGCCGTCTGGGTCGTCGGGGGCCTGTTGAAGGGCGTCGACATCTCCGATCTCATCGCCGGGCGCGGTTCGCGATCGAAGGCCGCGATCGTGATCGGAGTCGAACGGGATGCCGTCGTGGCGGCGTTCGCGCGACACGCGCCCGGGGTCCCCGTGTTCGAGGTGGACGCCGATGAGACTGAAGAGGTCATGGCACGGGTCGTCGAACTGGCTGCCGGGGTCGCACGTGACGGGGACGTCGTTCTGCTCGCTCCCGCCGCCGCATCCTTCGACCAGTTCTCGTCCTATGCCGACCGAGGCCGGAAGTTCGCGGCCGCAGTGAAGGACAGGTTTGCGAGGGGGGCCGATGGCGAGCACGACGACGACGCCGACCCGGCCTCGGCAGCCTCCGCCTGAGGCTCCGGCATCCGGTGAAGCCGCGGCACGACGGGGTCTCGCGGCTCGCGTCAACCTCGGTCGCGTCTTCGCGCCGGTTCCGCGCGAGTTCCTGCTCATCGTCTCGACGGCGCTGCTGCTGACCGGGTTCGGGCTCGTCATGATCCTCTCGGCGACCTCCGCGACGGCCACCGCAGCCGGGGAGCCGCCGTATGAGGACGTCCTCAAGCAGGCGACCTTCGCACTGCTCGGCATCCCGCTCATGTTCATCGTCAGTCGTTTCCCGATCGCCTTCTGGCGGAGGGTCGCCTGGCCCGCGCTCATTCTGGCCCTCGCCTTCCAGCTGCTCGTCTTCACGCCGCTCGGCGTCACCGCGAACGGAAACCGCAACTGGATCTCCATCGGCGGCATCCAGGCGCAGCCGGCGGAGTTCCTGAAGCTCGCTCTTGCGCTCTGGATCGGGCTCATCCTCTACCGCAAGCGCACACTTCTGAGCTCGTGGACGCACGTGTTCATCCCGCTCGTGCCCGTGACAGTCCTCGTGCTCGCGGCGGTGATGGCAGGCGACGACATGGGCACCGCCATGGTGATCGCGCTCGCGGCGCTCGGGGCGCTTTTCTTCTCCGGAGTCAAGCTCCGCATCTTCATCCTGCCCGCGCTGCTGGGCCTCATCGGCGCGGCCCTCTTCGCCGCGATGAGTCCGAACCGGGTGCGCCGCATCATGAGCTTCCTCGACGCGAACTGCCTCGCCGACTACTTCGACTCCTGCTATCAGCCGCTGCATGGGCTGTGGGCCCTGGCCGGTGGAGGGATCTTCGGGCTCGGGCTCGGCAACTCGAAGGAGAAGTACGACTGGCTCCCCGCCGCGGCCAATGACTACATCTTCGCGATCGTCGGCGAAGAGCTCGGGCTCATCGGCTGCATCGTGGTGCTCGGACTGTTCGCCCTGTTCGCCGTGGGCGCCTTCCACGTCATCCGCAAGACCGACGACCCGTTCGTCCGCATCGTCTCGGGTGCCATCACGGTCTGGATCGTCGGGCAGGCGCTGATCAACGTCGGCGTGGTGCTGCGGGTCTTCCCCGTCCTGGGCGTGCCGCTTCCCTTCATGTCGCAGGGCGGCACGTCGCTCTTGTCGGTGCTGATCGCCTGCGGGGTGCTGCTGTCGTTCGCCCGCTCTCTGCCGTCCTCCGCGCACATGGGTCCGGTGCGGCCGGTGCGTGCTCCCGGCGCGGCGCGTGCGAAAATTCCAGGGTGACTGAAGCGGCCGACCTCCCCGAAGACGTCCGCACCTACCTTCTCGCCGGAGGCGGCACGGCAGGTCACGTCAACCCGCTCCTCGCCGTCGCGGACGCGCTCCGCCAGCGCGAGCCCCAGGCCGCGGTGCTCGTCCTCGGAACCCGCGAAGGACTTGAGGCGCGCCTCGTGCCGCTGCGCGGCTACGAGCTGCTCTTCGTCGACAAGGTGCCGTTCCCGCGGGCGCCGAACCGCTCCGCCGCCGGGTTCCCCGCGAGGTTCCGCCGCGCGGTCGCGCAGGTGCGCGAGCACATCCGGGCCCACCGTGTCGACGTCGTCGTGGGGTTCGGGGGCTATGCCTCTGCTCCCGCGTACATCGCGGCCCGGCGCGAACGCGTCCCGTTCATCGTGCACGAGGCGAACGCGCGGCCGGGTCTTGCCAACGTGCTCGGCGCGCGCCGGGCCGCCGGCGTCGGCGTGGCCTTCGAGGGCACGCCGCTGCGGCGCGGTCGGGTGGTCGGGATGCCGCTCCGCCGCGAGATCGTCTCGCTCGACCGCGACGCGCTCCGCCCGGAAGCCGCGGCCCACTTCGCCCTCGACCCCGCCAAGCCCACCCTCCTCGTCTTCGGCGGCTCGCTGGGCGCGAGACAGCTCAACGAAGCGTTCGGGGGCTCCTGGAAAGACGTCCTGCACGCCGGCTGGCAGCTGCTGCACGTCACCGGCGAGAATTCCGATCTGCCCGATCCGCGCGCCGAGGGGTACGCAGTCCGCCGCTACGTCGACCGGATGGATCTCGCGTTCGCGCTCGCAGACCTCGTGGTGTCTCGGTCCGGCGCGGCCACGGTGAGCGAGATCAGCGCCCTTGGCATCCCCGCGGTGTACGTGCCGTACGCCGTCGGCAACGGCGAGCAGGCGCTCAACGCCGGCTCGGCCGTACGGGCGGGAGCGGCCCGCCTGATTCCGGATGCCGAGTTCACCGCCGATCGTGTGCGCACCGAGGTGGTGCCGCTGCTGTCCGACGATGCCGCCCTCGATGCGATGCGCGCGGCCGCGGCATCCGTCGGCACGCGCACGGGCACCGAGAACGTCGTCGCGATGATCGACGAGGCGCTCGCTGTGGGAGCCGCGGGGCGCGCCGAGCAGGATGGGTCAAGAGGCCGAACGTAGACTTGTCGGGTCATGATCAGACCCGACCTGAGCCTTCCCATTCCCGAGACCATCGAGGCCGCCCACTTCATCGGGATCGGGGGCTCCGGCATGTCGGGCCTCGCCCGTATGTTCCTCGAGCGCGGCATCCGCGTGTCGGGATCGGACCGCTCCGACAGTGCCGCGCTGCGCGAGCTCGCCGCCCTCGGAGCCCGGGTGCACGTCGGCCACGACGCGGCGAACCTCGGTGACGCCGACACGGTGATCCACACCGGCGCCATCTGGCCCGAGAACCCCGAGTTCGTCTCGGCGAAGGATCGTGGGATGCCGGTCATCCACCGGTCGCAGGCGCTCCATTGGCTCATCGGCGGCCGCCGTCTGGTGTCGGTCGCCGGGGCCCACGGCAAGACGACCTCGACCGGGATGATCGTCACGGCGCTGCAGGCGCTCGATGCTGACCCGACGTTCGTCAGTGGGGGAGTCGTCGCACAGCTCGGCGTCTCGAGCGGGACCGGCTCGGACGAGCTCTTCGTCATCGAGGCGGATGAATCCGACGGCACCTTCCTCCTCTACGACACCTCGATCGCGCTCATCACGAACGTCGACCCCGACCACCTCGACCACTGGGGCAGCGACGACGCGTTCTACGCGGGTTTCGCCTCGTTCGCGAACGCCGCCCGCGAGGCGGTCGTCATCTCGGCGGACGACGCAGGCGCACAGCGGGTCGCCGGGATGCTCACGCATTCGCGTGTCGTCACCTTCGGAACGTCGGATGCCGCAGACGTGCAGGCGGTCGACATCCGGACCGATGGCCCGGTCTCCTTCGCGCTGAGCTATGCCGGCGAGTCCGTCCAGGCCAGGCTGCTGGTGCCCGGCGAGCACAACGCCATCAACGCAGCCGGGGCCGTGGCGGTGCTCATCACGCTGGGGTACGCGCTCGAGCCGGCCGTGCGCGCCGTCGAGGGCTTCTCGGGCACGATCCGCAGGTTCGAGCTGCACGGCGTCGAGCGCGGCGTCAGCGTGTTCGACGACTACGCCCACCACCCGACCGAGGTCGCGGCCGCGTTGAGCGCCGCCCGCACCGTCGTCGGCGACGGGCGCATCATCGCGGTTCATCAGCCGCACACCTACTCCCGGACGCAGCACATGTTCCGCGAGTTCGCCGAGGTGCTCGAGGGCACGGCCGACCACACCATCGTGCTCGACGTCTACGGCGCCCGCGAGGATCCCGTGCCCGGGGTCACCGGCGAACTCGTGAGCGGGGCCTTCGACGACCCCTCGCACGTCCACTACGTCGCGGACTGGCAGGCGGCGGCCGACTACACCGCCTCGATCGCGCAGGACGGGGACTACGTCATCACGCTGGGATGCGGCAACGTCTACCAGATCATCCCGCAGGTTCTGGACGCGCTCGCGCGGACGGCCCCGGGGGAGTAGTCCGTGCGCCGACCGCCCCCGCTTCCGCCGACGGCGAGCATCGCCACCGACGGTGACTCGGCGACCGGCGCAGGGCCCGAGCAATCCGAAGAAGCCGGAGAGTCCCTCGACCGCTCCGACGACCGTGAGGCTCTCGCGCCGGTCATCGCGCTCGATGGCCCCGCACGGCTTCCCGACATGGCGTCGGACGACGCGGCGCCTGCGCCATTCGGGACCACCGGCGAGGGCGATCCCATCCGGGTGCGCGATGTGTGGCGCGCCGCCCGTGCCCGCCGGCGAGCCCTGCGGGCCGAGGTCCGGCGGTTCACTGTGCGCCAGCGGCGCCGGCGGATGCTGTGGCTCGGCGCGGGCGCATCCGTCGTCCTTCTCATCCTGACCACCCTGGCGGCGGCCTACAGCCCGCTCTTCGGCGTCGAGCGGGTGACCGTGGTCGGCACGTCGCTCCTCGATCCGGTCGCCGTGGAGCAGGCGCTCGACGATCAGGTGGGCACGCCGCTTCCGCTCGTCGACGAGAGCGCCGTGAAGGCGGCGCTCATCGCCTTCCCGCTGGTCCAGTCGTACTCCCTCGAGGCGCGGCCGCCGCATGAGCTGGTGGTGCGCATCGTCGAGCGGCTCCCGATCGGACTCGTGCAGTCGCGAGCCGGCTACACCTTGGTCGACTCCGCAGGAGTCGCGCTCTCGACGACCGAGAGCCCGGCCGCGGGGCGTCCCCTGCTCACGATCGCGGGCGGCACCGACTCCCGCGCCTTCAAGGCTGTCGGCCAGGTCATGCGGACCCTTCCTGCCTCGATCCGCGACCAGGTGACCGCGATCTCGGCGACCACGGCAGACGACGTCACACTGCGGCTGGGTGGAGCGAACTGCGATGTCGTCTGGGGAAGCGCCGATGACTCGGCGATGAAGGCGCTCGTGCTGGAGAAGGTCATGCTCCAGCGTCCTCCTGCCACCGTGAGGGCCTACGACGTGTCGTCGCCGCACGCCGTCGTCGTGCGCTGAGCGCCGGCTGAACTGATCGTGATCGGGATGTCGCGACACGACCCGCAGGGCAGGTCTCGGGTCGTCGCAGCGTGACCGCCGAACAGATCTCGATCGGGATGTCGCGACACGCCCGCGCCGCTCCGCCTTCGCTTCGATGCGCCGCTTACCTTCGAACTCAAGGAAATGCATACTCAGCAATTCTTTACACCTCTACTTGAGGTTTAAGGTTTCGGGGCGGAAAGACGGAGGCCGGCATGAGCCAGAACCAGAACTACCTCGCGGTGATCAAGGTCGTCGGCGTCGGCGGCGGCGGCGTCAACGCGGTCAACCGCATGATCGACCTCGGCCTGCGCGGCGTCGAGTTCATCGCGATCAACACCGACGCGCAGGCACTGCTCATGAGCGATGCCGACGTCAAGCTCGACGTGGGTCGTGAGCTCACCCGAGGGCTCGGCGCAGGCGCCGATCCTGAGGTCGGGCGTCGCGCGGCCGAAGACCACGCGGAAGAGATCGAAGAGGCCCTTCGCGGTGCCGACATGGTCTTCGTCACGGCGGGTGAGGGCGGCGGCACGGGCACCGGCGGTGCGCCGGTGGTCGCGAAGATCGCCAAGTCCATCGGCGCGCTCACGATCGGTGTCGTGACCAAGCCCTTCTCTTTCGAGGGCCGTCGCCGTCAGCAGCAGGCTGAGACCGGCGTCGCCAAGCTGAAGGAAGAGGTCGACACCCTCATCGTGGTGCCGAACGACCGGCTCCTCGAGATCAGCGATCGCGGCATCTCGATGATCGAGGCCTTCGCGACCGCCGATCAGGTGCTCCTCGCCGGTGTGCAGGGCATCACCGACCTCATCACCACCCCGGGTCTGATCAACCTCGACTTCGCCGACGTCAAGTCGGTCATGCAGGGTGCGGGATCCGCGCTCATGGGCATCGGCTCGGCGCGGGGCGCCGACCGGGCGATCAAGGCAGCGGAGCTCGCGGTCGAATCGCCGCTGCTCGAGGCCTCGATCGAGGGTGCGCACGGCGTGCTCCTCTCGATCCAGGGCGGATCGAATCTCGGCATCTTCGAGATCAACGACGCCGCACAGCTGGTCAAGGAAGCAGCGCACCCCGAGGCCAACATCATCTTCGGTACGGTCATCGACGACACGCTGGGCGATGAGGTCCGCGTCACCGTCATCGCGGCGGGCTTCGACGGCGGCGAGCCGCAGACCCGGATCGAGCCGATCGTCGCGGCCCGTGTCGCACCGGCGACACCAGCCCTTCCCGTCACCTCGGCGGACGAGGTCGCGCGCGACCTCGAGCGCGAGCCGGTGTCGGTGAGCGTCGCGACCGACACCTACGACTCGACGTTCGGGGACGACGATCTCGACATCCCCGACTTCCTGAAGTAATCAGCAGTGAGTGACCTCGCCGACCGGCTCGCCGAGGTCGACGCCCGGATCGCGGACGCTGCGCATGCAGCGGGCCGCGATCCGGGCGCCCTGACGCGGATCGTGGTGACCAAGTTCCATCCGGCATCCGTCGTGCGGGAACTCTGCAATCTCGGGGTTCGCGACGTCGGCGAGAACCGCCAGCAGGAGCTCACCGAGAAGGTGGGCCAGGTAGGTGACCGTGAGGATCTGACGTGGCACTTCATCGGGCAGGCCCAGACGAACAAGGCGCGTGCCATCAGGGCGGCCGCATCCGTCGTGCACTCGCTCGACCGGGCGCGGCTTGCCGATGCCCTTGACGCAGCGGGAGACGGGATGCCGGCACTCGACGTCCTGCTGCAGATCAATCTCACGGAAGACCCAGGGCGCGGCGGTGTCGCTCCCGCTGAGATCGAACGGCTCGCCGAGCATGTCGCGCTCCGTCCCTCGCTGAAGGTACGCGGAGTCATGGCGGTCGCTCCCCTCGACGAGCAGCCCGCCGCGGCGTTCGAGCGCCTCGCGAGCCACAGCGCACGGGTGCGAACAGTCGTGCCCGATGCGACGTGGATCTCCGCCGGCATGACGGCGGATTTCGCCGAGGCGATCGCGGCAGGCGCGACACACCTGCGTATCGGCTCTGCAATCACAGGACCCAGGCCAACCGGCCGTTAACCTCGGTGAAGACGAGGAAGACGGCGAGCACACACATGGAGGATGCGATGTCGAACCCGCTCAAGAAGACCATGGTCTACCTCGGCCTTGCCGATGAGGAAGAGGTCTACGAGGAGCCTGCGGCGCAGCCGTCGAGCCGCAAAGCAGTGCAGCCCGTCGAGAAGCCGTCGGCGACGGTGACGCCGCTGCACCGCCCGGCGGTCGTCCGCCAGCCCGCCCCGGCGACCATCAGTGAGATCCTGACGGTGCACCCGAAGCAGTACCGGGACGCGCAGGTCATCGCCGAGAACTTCCGTGACGGCATCCCGGTCATCATCAATCTGTCGCAGATGAGCGACGCCGATGCCCGCCGCCTCATCGACTTCGCAAGCGGGCTCTCGCTCGGGCTGTACGGTCGCATCGAACGGGTGACGAGCAAGGTCTTCCTGCTCTCTCCCGAAAGCGTCAACGTGTCCGGCGACGGATCGGTCGCGCAGGCCGACTCCGAGTCGGTCTCGTTCGCTCCGTAGACCGTGGACATCATCCGCGTCATCGCCGCGGTCCTCAACACGCTTCTCCTGATCTACGTCCTCATCCTGCTGATCAGGCTGATACTCGACTGGATCCCCTTCTTCAATCGCGAATGGCGACCGAAGGGTGCGGGGCTTGTGGCCGCCGAGGTCGTCTACACCGTCACAGACCCGCCGCTGAAGCTCTTCCGGCGGCTCATACCGCCGCTGCGCGTCGGCCAGATCGCACTGGACTTCGGGTTCTCGCTCACCATGCTGCTCTGTCTCGTCCTGCTGTCGGTCACGCGTTCGATCGCGAACTGACGCCACGGGTCACTGCGGCCGTCCTCGCTCGCAACTCCTCAGACGGGGCGACTATGCTTTGCTGGGACGGTCGGCCCGCCCCGGGGTTCGACCGCTTCGACAGCCGGCGACCTGAGCGCTCGAAAGAGGAATCACAATGGCATTGACCCCCGATGACGTCGTCACCAAGCAGTTCCAGCACGTCCGGTTCAAGGAAGGCTTCGATCCGGACGAGGTCGATGACTTCCTGGACGAGATCGTCGTCGAGTGGCGCAAGACCATCGCCGAGAACGACGAGCTGAAGGCGAAGCTCGCGGAGTACGAGTCGGGGGCCACGCCTTCCGCGGCTCCCGCCGAGGCCGCCCCGGCACCTGTCGCCGAGACCCCTGCTCCCGCCCCTGCCGTCGCCGCAGACGCGCCGCCGGCAGCCGCGAGCGCCGGCATCATCGAGCTGGCTCAGCGCCTCCACGACGAGCACGTCGCAGAGGGCCTCTCGAAGCGCGATCAGCTCATCGCCGACGCGCAGTCCCAGGCCACCGCGATCGTCACCGAGGCTGAGGCCAAGGGCCGCGAGGAACTGGGTCGCCTCGAGCGCGAGCGCGCCACCCTGGAGGGTCGCATCACCGAGCTCCGCAACTTCGAGCGCGACTACCGTCAGCAGCTGCGCACGTACATCGAAGGCCACCTCCGTGACCTCGAGACGTCGGCGAACGCCTCGGGCCCCACTCCGGTGTCGGCCATCGGCCTCTGAGTCGAGCCTTTGACAGGCCGAGCTCCCCTTCGTCAGGCGGCGGCCGGCACCATCATCGCGATCCTCGCGGTGCTGGTGCKGGCCGCCGACCAGTTCACGAAGTACCTGGCGATCGAGAACCTGCCTCCTGAGGAAGCGGTTCATGTCATCGGCGACTTCCTCATCTTCTACCTGATCCGAAACCCCGGTGCTGCGTTCTCGCTCGGCGAGAACGTGACCTGGGTCTTCTCCATCGCGCTGGCCGCTGTCGCCGTGGTGATCGTGTGGCTCGCCGTGAAGCGCGTGCGATCACGCCTCTGGGCGGTCGCGCTCGGGCTTCTCCTGGGCGGGGTGCTCGGAAACCTGACCGACAGGCTGTTCCGCGAGCCCGGCTTCGCGGTGGGGCACGTCGTGGACTTCATCCACACGCCCTGGATGATGCCGGCGATCTACAACGTGGCCGACATCTTCATCGTGTCGATGATGATCGCCGTGGCCCTCCTCGTGCTTGCAGGCCCGCACCTCGACGGCACCCGGCCGACGAAGACCGCGGACGCGGAGCCCGAGATCGAGTCCGCCGCACCCGCACAGCACACGGACTGATCGTGGAGTCGCGCAGCCTTCCCGTCCCGGACGGGCTCGACGGAGTGCGGGTGGACGCCGCCCTCGCGAAGATGCTCGGCTTCTCCCGCACCTTCGCCGCCGAGGTGGCCGAGGCCGGCGGGGTCCGCATGGACGGCCGGAGTGTCGACAAGTCCGATCGGCTCCGCGGCGGTGCCTGGCTCGAGGTCGAGTGGGAGGCGAGGCGCGAGCCGGAGATCATCCCGGTCGCCGTTCCGGACCTCGGCATCGTCTATGACGATGACGACATCGTCGTCGTGGACAAGCCGTCCGGGGTCGCCGCGCATCCCTCGGTGGGGTGGGAAGGCCCGACGGTCCTGGGCGCGCTCGCCGCCGCAGGATTCCGCATCGCGACGACGGGCGCCGCCGAGCGACAGGGCGTGGTCCACCGCCTCGATGTCGGCACCAGCGGGCTCATGGTGGTCGCGAAGTCGGAGCAGGCGTATACGGCTCTCAAGCGCGCCTTCAAGGAGCGCGAGGTCGAGAAGATCTATCACGCCGTCGTGCAGGGGCATCCGGATCCGCTTGCCGGAACGATCGATGCCCCCATCGGACGCCATCCCACGCATTCGTGGAAGTTCGCCGTCACGCCGGCGGGCAAGGACTCCGTCACGCACTACGAGACGCTCGAGGCCTTCCCGGGCGCATCCCTGCTCGAGATTCACCTCGAGACGGGGCGCACGCATCAGATCCGGGTCCACATGGCGGCGCATCGGCATCCGTGCGTGGGCGATCCCCTCTACGGTGCCGACCCGAAGCTGTCGGCGCGGCTCGGCCTCAGCCGTCAGTGGCTGCACGCGCATGAGCTGTCGTTCGCGCACCCGCACACCGGCGAATGGGTGACGTTCCGGTCGGACTACCCCGCGGATCTCGCCCATGCCCTCGAGGTGCTGCGCGGGGACTGATCAGCGGATGTCGGATGCCGGTGCCGGCGAGCTCACGTGATCGGCGTCAGAAGAGCGAGCCGAGGACGTCGAGGCGCACCTGCGCCGACACCGCGATGATCGCGTAGTCGACGATGGTGATGAGCGGGGCCCAGGCCAGGATGAGCCGCCCCGCGCGTCCGACGCCGTCGCCGCGCCCCCACACTCCGTCGCCCAGCGACCAGCCGAGGGTGAACCAGAAGAGCGGGATCGTCACGAGCCACACGATCATGCACCACGGGCACAGCGACCCGTACTCGAAGACGCTCCGCCACGCGAAGAAGTGCACGAGGAGGAATCCGCCGAGCACGAAGAGCCCGTACACCCTCCAGTACCAGGGGCGCAGGCCGCCGGGCGCGGCGAGCGCGCTCACCCCGGCGTAGACCGGTCCGCCGAAGAGCACGATGCCGATGATCGAGTTGCTGAAGCCGAGAAGGTTCCCGCCGGGGGACAGCAGGTTCGGTCCGCACGTCACGATGGGGCTGATCGCGCAGGAGATGAGCGGCGCGGCATCCGTGAGCTGCCCGATGTACTCCAGATACAGCAGGAACGCGACGACGCCTCCCATCGTGCCCGCCACGATCCAGAAGATCGCCAGCCCGCGTGGTGGCCGCAGGGCCGTGGCGGGTGCTGTCGGGGGAGCGTCGGCGGGTGCGGCGAGGGTCGTCATGCCTTCATTCTTCGCCCCGGACGCTCTCGTGTCATATTTCAGGCGTCGTGAGCCGTGCGAGCCTCGAATGTCCCTGCATCACCGTCCGCCCTCGAAGGCGGCTCCGGGCTCTGTCGTCAGCGCGGAGCGGATCCGTGCCGCCATGTCTCCGTCGAGATCGTCGATGACCGCGAGCGGATACCAGCCCACATCGAGCATCTCTCCGTCAGCGGGGTAGGGGTCGCCCTGGACCCAGCTGCAGCGGAAGGTGAGGTCGAGATAGTCGCTTTGATCGCCGTTGTCGTACGTAATGCGGGGGATCTGGTGCACCCACGCAAGCCGGTCCACGCGGATCGAGACGCCCGCCTCCTCGAGGCTCTCGCGCACGGCCGCGTCCGCCGGCTCCTCACCGGGGTCGACGATGCCCGTGACCGGGGTGAGTCGCCCGGAATCGCTGCGGCGGCCGAGAAGCAACTCGTCATCCCTGACCACAACGGCGGTCACCCCGACGAGGGGGAGCGGGCGGGTCCCGACGAAGCGGCGCAGGTCGAGGATGAAGTCGGGCGTCGGCATGCCGCCCACGATAGCGGCGGTCTCGCGCGGGCTCGGTGCAATTGATGCGCGGACCCGACATGGCCCTTCGCCATAGCCGCCGTGTCGCCGGGCCTCCTTAGACTCGATGGGTGGCATCCGACTCCTTCGTTCACCTGCACGTGCACAGCGAATACTCGATGCTCGACGGGGCGGCCCGCATCGGTCCGATGGTGCAGGAGGCCATGCGTCTCGAGATGCCCGCGATCGCGGTCACCGATCACGGCAACACCTTCGCGGCGTACGAGTTCTACAAGACCGCGAAGGATGCCGGGATCAAGCCGATCATCGGCATCGAGGCGTACGTCACCCCCGGCACGCATCGCTCCGACAAGGCGCGCGTGCGCTGGGGCACTCCCGAGCAGAATGACGACGATGTATCGGGCTCGGGCGCCTACACCCACATGACGCTGCTCTCCGAGACGACAGAGGGCATGCACAACCTCTTCCGGCTCTCGTCGAAGGCGAGCATCGAAGGCTACTACTTCAAGCCCCGCATGGACCGCGAGCTGCTGCAGAAATACGGCAAGGGCCTCATCGCCACGACCGGCTGCCCGTCGGGCGAGGTGCAGACCCGTCTGCGCCTCGGCCAGTACGACGCCGCACGAGCGGCGGCCGCGGAGTTCCAGGAGCTCTTCGGAAAAGAGAACTACTTCGCCGAGATCATGGATCACGGGCTGTCGATCGAACGCCGCGTGATGACCGATCTGCTGAGGATCGCCAAAGATCTCAGCATCCCGCTGGTGGGCACCAACGACCTGCACTACACGCATCAGCACGACGCCGGCAGTCATGCCGCTCTCCTGTGCGTGCAGTCCGGGTCGACGCTCGACGACCCCAAGCGCTTCAAGTTCGACGGCGACGGCTACTACGTCAAGTCACCCGCCGAGATGCGGCAGATCTTCCGCGATCATCGCGAGGCCTGCGACAACACGCTGCTCATCGCGGAGCGGTGCGAGGTCGAGTTCAACACGAGCGCCAACTACATGCCGCGCTTCCCGGTGCCGGACGGCGAGACGGAAGAGTCGTGGTTCGTCAAAGAGGTCGAGAACGGCCTCAACGAGCGCTATCCCGCCGGCATCCCCGACGAGGTGCGGGCCCAGGCGGAGTACGAGACGGGCGTCATCGTCCAGATGGGCTTCCCGGGGTACTTCCTGGTCGTCGCCGACTTCATCAACTGGGCCAAGCGCAACGGCATCCGCGTCGGTCCCGGCCGCGGCTCGGGCGCCGGATCGATGGCTGCCTACGCGATGAAGATCACCGACCTCGACCCGCTGCAGCACGGCCTGATCTTCGAGCGCTTCCTCAACCCCGATCGCGTCTCGATGCCCGACTTCGACGTCGACTTCGACGACCGCCGCCGCGGCGAGGTGATCCAGTACGTCACCGAGAAGTACGGCGACGAGCGCGTCGCCCAGATCGTCACGTACGGAACCATCAAGGCCAAGCAGGCGCTCAAGGATGCCGGGCGCGTCCTCGGGTTCCCATTCAGCATGGGGGAGCGCCTCACGAAGGCCATGCCGCCTGCAGTGATGGGCAAGGACATGCCGCTCGAGGGCATGTTCGACAGGGAGCATCCCCGGTTCAAAGAGGCGAGCGAGTTCCGCGCGCTCATCGAGACGGATGCCGAGGCCAAGACGGTCTTCGACACCGCCGTCGGGCTCGAGAACCTGAAGCGCCAGTGGGGCGTGCACGCCGCCGGCGTCATCATGTCGAGCGAGCCGCTCATCGACATCATCCCGATCATGAAGCGGGAGCAGGACGGCCAGATCGTCACGCAGTTCGACTACCCCGCGTGCGAGTCGCTCGGACTCATCAAGATGGACTTCCTGGGGCTCCGCAACCTCACGATCATCAACGACGCGCTCGACAACATCGAGGCCAACCGCGGTCATCCGCTCGTCCTGGAAGACCTCGCGCTCGACGACGCCGCGTCCTACGAGCTGCTCTCGCGGGGCGACACCCTCGGCGTGTTCCAGCTCGACGGCGGACCCATGCGGTCGCTTCTGAGGCTCCTGCGACCCGACAACTTCGAAGACATCTCGGCCGTGATCGCGCTCTACCGGCCAGGGCCGATGGGTGCGAACTCTCACATCAACTACGCGCTGCGCAAGAACGGCCAGCAGGAGATCACGCCGATCCACGAGGAGTTCACCGAGTCGCTCGCCGACATCCTGGACACGAGCTATGGCCTGATCATCTATCAGGAGCAGGTCATGGCGATCGCGCAGCGGGTGGCCGGCTTCAGCCTGGGTCAGGCCGACATCCTCCGTCGCGCGATGGGCAAGAAGAAGAAGTCCGAGCTCGACAAGCAATTCGAGGGCTTCCAAGCCGRCATGCACGCCAACGGGTACTCGGATGCCGCCGTCCAGATGCTGTGGGAGATCCTGCTGCCCTTCTCGGACTATGCCTTCAACAAGGCGCACTCCGCCGCCTACGGCATGGTGTCGTACTGGACCGCATATCTGAAGGCGCATTACCCCGCCGAGTACATGGCCGCCCTCCTCACGAGTGTCGGCGACTCGAAGGACAAGATGGCGGTGTACCTCAACGAGTGCCGCCGGATGGGCATCAAGGTTCTGCCTCCGGACGTCGGCCAGTCGATCCGGTACTTCGCGGCCGTCGGGGAAGACATCCGCTTCGGGCTCGGCGCCGTCCGCAACGTCGGCACGAACGTGGTCGACGGGATCGTCGCATCCCGCACCGACACCGGGTTCGCGAGTTTCCACGACTTCCTCACGAAGGTGCCCGTCCACGTCGCGAACAAGCGCACCGTCGAGTCCCTGATCAAGGCCGGCGCCTTCGACTCCCTGGGTGCGACGCGGCGCGCGCTCATGGAGATCCACGAGGACGCCACGGAAGCCGCCGTGGAGACCAAGCGCAAAGCCGCCACGGGCGCGATCGGATTCGACTTCGACAGTCTCTATGACGAGACCGAAGAGGTCATGCCCGCGAAGGTGCCGGATCGTCCCGAGTGGACGAAGAAGGACAAGCTGGCGTTCGAGCGCTAGATGCTCGGCCTGTACGTATC